>VGNF01000125.1 GCA_016866195.1 Chloroflexota bacterium
CATGCCCGGCCAGCGTTGCGGATACTGGTTGTGCAGGTAGATCTCCACCTGGTGGTGATTTCCAAACTTCGGGTTTCCGGATCGATCCACACCAATGATGCTTTCACAGCGGAACGTGACGATATATCGTTCCGGGGGCATGCCCGGTCGCGTATCCAGGACCTTGAAGGAGATCAGGTCGCTGCGGGCTGTCAATTCCTGCATCAAGGTATGGTCGCCGCGCAGACGTCGCACGCGCGGGCTTCCCGCCACCGAGACCACACCTCCGGCCGTGATATCCGCAGTCAGCATCAGCCGGTCGTTTTCCGGTACCCCCGCGGAGGACAGCGTTTCATCGTCCTTCAATTCACGACCGAGGGCTTTGCTGTCCAGGCGGTATCCCATCGGTCTGCCGTCCGGACCGACTGTCGGAAGTTCCAGAAGCGATATCAATTCCGGCATCAGGTCCTTGAGGATCACATCGTTCGGTACCTCCGCCCCGCGAGCACCGCCGCTGGGGAGTACAATCGTGACATTTAAATCAGACATGAATACAACCTCCGTCAAGAATTCAAGTGCGGAACCTGGCAGGATCCGGTGATCTCCCAGCAATCGGCGTGATGCAGGGTGTTGCACACATCACATCGTTTGACTCCGCGGGGATCGTTGTGCGCGACATCCTCCAGGCAGTACGGACAACGATGGTTCTCATACATCGATATCTGCAGGTTCGGCTTGCGGCGGAAAAGACCTTTCGACCGCGAGCTGGCTTTATTGAGCTTGCGGGAAATTACGATCTTTTCCAAAGCCGGTGACTTCCGATTTCGCCCTCGACTCTTGCGAGCCGTCTTGAAGCGGACATTGATCTTCGGCAGGAAAGGAACCTCATCGGCTTGGTAAACTTCGCGCCCGGACGGTACAGCTGAGGATTGAGAAGCTTGATAAGAAGCCGCCTCTTTCCGTCCAGGTCGGGGGACTTTGGCTTGCCGTTCCTGGGAATTTGCCCCCGGTCTCCACCAGGCTTCAAGAGCCAGGCATGCCACTAGAATCCCTCCACCCAGTTGAGCCAGTTGATACCAATCCAACCATCCGTACAGCCAGGTTTCCATCGGGCCGATGCCGATCTGCCAGTCTGTGAGCATTCCCAACAAATACATACCCACTGGCAGGACGAGCAGCACGATGAAAAACCGCAGGATGCCCGACCAGTGGAAGAACAAGGCTCTCGCGCCGGAACCGGCAGATAAGCCCGTCATTAAGATCATGAAAATGGTAATCAAGTATGGAGGCAGGTTGGCTTGATGGTAATAAAGCAGCACCATAAATCCCACTATACCCGTGACGAACGCCAGCAGCACGACCAGCTTCCTCAGAAAACCGGATCGTCGGGGGGGAGGGGAGAAAGTGCGACTCATCTCAATGGAACGAATGGACATGTCGGATTCCACTCAGTCAATTAATCCCGCAGGCGTACGCGCCCGGAGCGCACCTTGAGCACGGGGGCGTCCTTCCCGCCCTTGACGACGATCTTGTCGCTGATGCGGATTCGATTGGGCTTTTTCTCTTCAAGCTTGATGGTCGATTCGTAGTCACGGAAATTAAGGGCATCCGGAAGATTGCCGGTCAGTTCATAAAACCGGTATTCCACCCCGTTATGCGCCCGCAGAATGTGCAGCGGCGGCACGCCGACGCTGGCTAGGGTCCTCTGAAGGAAGGTCTCCTCCCCGGTGATCACATGGGTCATCGAAGCCTCCCGTAGTACGCCGCAGGCCGGGCAGTTTCCCGCCTCCAGCGTGACTTCGTTCAACGGGCGCAGCACCTCCTCGGAGGTGTGGCAATTGGGGCACTCGAGCTTGGTGACCAGTTCCTGGTCCAATTCGATTACCGCGTTCAAGCCGAGATCCGCGCAGGCGATGCGCAGCAGGTCATCCAGCGTGGCACGCTCAACGCGGGCCGGCAGTTCGGTGATCTCGCCATAGGTCCAGTGCGATTCGCATTCCTCGCGCGGCGGGTAGGCTGTTGTGTGCATGTCGTTGGTCATCCCGTTGAAATGAGTCACCTTGCCGGGCTGCACCGGCATGCCATTGATCAGCTTTAGCGCCTCCTGCGACTGCATGGCGCCGATGATCGAGGCAATCGTCGGGGTGGTAGGCACCTTGCCAAGCAGGATGTTCTGGCGCGCCAGCAACGGACATGAATAGCGGAGCGAAAGATCCCGCAATGCCTGTTCCGTGAGCGTGCACTCATAACAGGCTCCCTGCCCCGGGACGAAGACACGCACCAGCCCGAGCAATTCCTGAATGGCACCGTCCACCCATGGTCTGTTCACCCAGTAGCAAAACCGGTTGACCGCCAGTCGCGCTTCGCGATTGTCGAGGCAGCCGATGATCACATCCATGCGGCGGAAGACGCCCAGCCCGAGTTTGGTGGTGATATCTCCATTGAGATATTGCACCTTCACCTGGGGATTGACTGCCTTGGCGCGGGCGGCGGCGATCTCCGCCTTGCTGCGGTTGTTATCCGATTCTCGGAAAAGAACCGAGCGGCTCAGGTTGGCCATTTCGATCTTGTCAAAATCCACGATGAAGATGTGGCCGACGCCCATCAAAACCAGGTTCTTGATTACTTCGTTTCCCAACGCGCCGGCGCCCACGACCATCACTTTGGCATTCTGCACCTTTTCGCGGTCCCACCAGGAGATGAAATCGAAAGTTCCCAGCCGATCCTTTTGGAGGTTGGGGATGCGGACGGGCTTATCCGGAGCGATGGGCAGACGGATCGGTCCGGTGGGCGGCTCGTTTCGCGCGGGATTATCGGCTCCCGCACCGTTCCCCCCGGCCATCTCCTTCGCCCGAGTCAAATTGGATTCATCGATCTTCAGGGCAAACCAGCCCACATTCGGCCTGGATTCGATGAACCGGTTCTTTTCCATCATCTTGAGGGCTTCCCGCAGCGTCGTACGGCTGATCCCGAACTTGACGATCAGCTCGCGTTCCGGCGGGAGTTGGGTGCCGGGCGCCAAGCTTCCGTCCAACAGGGAACTGATCAGTTTCCCGGCGACTGCTTCGGCCAGGGTTTTATGAGAAATGCGCTCTATTTTCATGGATTTCCTGTGGTATGGTGGTCAGACCAATGAGATCGATTATAGAAGGGTCTTTCCCCTTGAGTCAATTGTTGGATATAGGACATAAGTACCCCTTTTCTTAAATGCAAAGGCGGCTCGTGTGAGCCGCCTTTGGTTTGCATTTTTGTAATGTCCTATTCCATCGCTACCTGAGCGCCGGCTTCCTCGAGTTTCTTCTTCGCGTCCATCGCCGCCTCCTTGCCTACCGCGGAGAGTACCTTGGACCCCGGCGTTTCCGCCAGTGCCTTGGCCTCACCGAGACCGAGGCTGGTCAGCTGGCGGATGACCTTGATGACGTCGATCTTCTTCGCGCCGGAGTCCTTGATCACCACGTCGAACTCGGTTTTCTCCTCCACCGGTTCTGCGGCAGCCCCGCCGCCAGCCGCACCCATAGCAGCGACAGCCACCGGAGCTGCAGCAGAGACGCCCCACTTTTCTTCGAGTTTCTTCACCAAATCAGCCGCCTCGAGGACGGAAAGGGTGGAAAGTTCATCCACCAATTTTTCAAGCTTGTCAGCCATTTCTTATTACTCCTCTGAATTCTACAATTATGATCTGCTGGTTAGCGGGATGCATTCATCATCCCATTGTCCGAAATTACGCGGCAGCGGGGGCTTTTTCCGAAAAAGCCTTGAGCACCGCGGCCAGGCCGCGAGCCGGTTCCGCCAGGGTTCGAACGAATTTTCCGGCCGGTGCCTGCAGTACACCGAGCAATTGCGCCCGGACGACCGGCAGCGGCGGCATCTCGGCCAGCGCCTTCACTTCGGCCGCTGTCATCACCCTGCCAGCCATGAAGCCGCACTTGACCTTGACAAATTCGCTGCCCTTGGTTGAATCGGTCAGCGCCTTGGTCATGGACGCCGGGTCGGCGAAGGCAAAGGAGATCGCCGTGGATTTCACCAGGTATTCCTTGGGGAAATCCATTTTATTCTCAGCGAACACGCGGCGGATCAGGGTGTTCTTCACGACATGGAACTCTCCACCCGTATCGCGGACCTTCGCACGAATGCCATCCAGATCCTTCATCTTCGCGCCGGTATATTCCACAAGGATCACGGCCTGGCTCTTCCTGACCCATTCAGAGTATTCAGCCAGCACCTCTTCCTTGCGTTGTTTGGAAATTGCCAAAGGGTATCACCTCCTTTCATTAAAAAGTCTTTGCCACTTTCACAGGCAAAGACTTCGGCAGATACCCACCGGCGGGGATCAAAACCGCTGGTGTTCACATGCATGTCAGTCTTCACCTGAGCAGGAAATTAAGTTCCAAGGAGGGTCGAGCAGTCACAAAGTGACATTTCGGGACATTTTCAATGGAACACCCGCCTTCAAAGGCGAAGTGGCTTGTCAGGGATTAACGAGTAATTCTACTCGACTCCTTTCACGTGTTCCGCCGGGTCGGCTTTTACGCCGGGCCCCATGGTGGAGGTCACCGTGATGCGGCGGATGAAATTCCCCTTCGCGCCGGAAGGCCGGGCTTTATTCACCGCTTCCATCAAGGCGACATAGTTATCGTACAGCTTTTCGGCCGGGAAGGATGCCTTTCCGATGGATACATGGATGTTCGAGGATTTGTCCAACCGAAATTCCACCCGTCCAGCTTTGGCCTCCCGGATGGCACGCTCGATGTCTTGAGGAGGAACCACCGTGCCGGCCTTTGGATTCGGCATCAGGCCGCGCGGACCGAGCACCCGCCCCAGTCTGCCCACCTTGCCCATGGCGTCCGGCGTGGCAATAGCCACATCGAAATCCAGGGCACCGCCCTCGATTTTTTTCAACGTTTCATCATCATCAGCCACCAAATCCGCCCCGGCAGCGCGGGCGGAAACGGCTCCCTCGCCCTGGGCGAAGACCAGCACGCGCACCGTTTTGCCCAGGCCATGAGGCAGCACCACCACATCGCGCAGCTGCTGATCCGCTTGACGGACGTCCAGTGAGGTGCGCATGTGCACCTCGATGGTCGCATCGAACTTGGTGATCGAAGTTTCCTTCGCCAGGGCAACCGCTTCGCGGGCAGAATACGTCTTGTTGACATCCACTTTCGCAGCCGCGGCGTTGTATTTCTTTCCGTGTTTCGTCATTTTATCCTCCGTGGTTCAAGCGGATGACGTGAGCCATCCTCCCACTTCATTAATCCGATACCGTGATTCCCATCGAACGCGCCGTACCCTCGATCTGTTTCATGGCGCCCTCGAGGTCGATTGCATTGAGATCCTTCATCTTCAGTTCGGCGATTTCCTTGATCTGAGCCCGGCTGACCTTTCCGACCTTGTCTTTATTGGGTACACCGGATCCCTTCTCTACCTTGGCCGCTTTGCGCAGCAGAACAGCCGCCGGCGAAGTGCGCAAGACGAAAGTAAAAGACCCATCGGTATAGATGGTGATCTCGGCCGGCAGCACTTCACCAGCCCGGTTCGAAGTGCGGGAATTGTATTCCTTGCAGAACGCCATGATGTTGATGCCATGGCTGGCCAGCGCCGGACCAACCGGAGGCGCAGGATTGGCCTTGCCGGCCTCCAGCTGCAGACGAACGATCGCTTTCAATTTCTTTGCCATTTTTTCTCCTTGTGCCAGATGATTCACCCGGCACATCGTGGTTATAGCGGGCCATTACGGGAGACCCTCCCACCGCATCAGGCCAAGCTTCAGCCTGCTACTGCCAATTAACTCTTCTCCACCTGCAGGAAGTCCAGCTCCACTGGGGTTTCTCGCCCAAAGAAGCTCACCATGATGCGCACCTTGCTGCGCTCCATGTCGATCTCCGAGACCACGCCGCGGAAGTCGTTGAACGGTCCATCCACGATGCGCACGCGCTCGCCCACCTTGAACGTGACCTTCACTGTGGGTGCTTCGGCTTCCATGCGTTTGACGATCTGAGCTACTTCCTCCGGCCGCAGCGGGGTGGGATTATTGCCCATGCCGACAAAACCGGTCACCCCGGGCGTGTTGCGGACCACGTACCAGGATTCCTCCGAAAGCGTCATATTGACCAGTACGTACCCCGGAAAGATGTGACGCTCCACGGTGCGCCGTTTCCCGTCCTTGACCTCGATCTCCTCCTGGGTAGGGATGACCACATCGAAGATGCGATCCTTCATGCCCATCGTCTCGATGCGTTGTTCGAGATTGTGACGAACCTTGTTCTCGTAGCCCGAATAACAGTGGATCACATACCATGCCGGCCCTTCGGCCGAGCCTTCGGCAGGGGGTGGTTGAGCAGGAGGCTGATCCTTCAAGTCTTCGGAAGTTTCCTGGCGATCCGGCGCGGGTATCTCCGAAGAGGGAGGGATGGATTCCATAGCGGATGGCTCTTGCGCTTCGTCCGAGCCAACTTCCGGCGCAGGGCTGTCCGCGGTTGTAAGATCCGAAGGCGAATCGAATACTTCCGCAGGAGCCTGCGGCTCCCCGGCCTTTTCTTCCATCGGTTCCTGTTCAAACGGTTCCGGCAAATCCATCCAGACTCATTTCGCTTTCTATACGCCCAACAGAAGGTCCAGCAATGCTCCTGCACCGAAATCCACAATCGAGAGGAAGAGACCCATTATGACCATCACCAGCAGGACCAGCATGGTCAGCCGCCGAGCCTCGGGCCAGGTCGGCCAGCTCACTTTGCGCAGCTCACCCGTGGTCTCGCGATAATAACGCTGGACGGCGTTTTCGCTCTTCCTGGCTTGTTTCTCTTTCTCGGTCAAGGCAGACTCCTTCTTCTATTTTACGGCTAAAACGCCGCACGGAGCGGCGTTGCCACAGGCAGGCCAGGCAGGACTTGAACCCACAACCGCTCGTTTTGGAGACGAGTGCTCTACCAATTGAGCTACTGGCCTAAATCGTGCCAGGTTTCAAGTGCCAAGTTTCAGGAAACCACCTGGCACATAACATACGGCACCTGACACCTCTATCTTACTTCGTTTCGCGATGCTGTGTATGCTTCTTGCAACGCGGGCAATACTTGTTGAACTCCAACCGATTTGGATCGTTGCGCCGATTCTTTTCGGTCGTGTAGTTCCGCTCCTTGCAGTCATTGCACTGGAGTGTAATGACCGGGCGGACATCCTTCTTCTTGGAGGCCATCCTGCTACCTTACTTTCCGATTACTCTATGATCTTGGTGACGACACCTGCGCCGACGGTCAGGCCGCCTTCGCGGATGGCGAACTTCGATCCCTGCTCCAGCGCCACCGGCACGATCAACTGCACCGTCAGGTTGACGTTGTCCCCCGGCATGACCATCTCCACCCCCTCCGGCAGGGTGATGTCACCCGTCACATCCATGGTGCGAATGTAGAACTGCGGCCGATACCCGCTGAAGAACGCCTTGTGCCGACCCCCCTCCTCCTTCTTCAGCACGTACACCTCCGCCAGAAACTTCTTGTGCGGCGTGATCGAGCCCGGCTTGGCAATCACCTGCCCGCGCTCCACATCGTCCCGCTCGATGCCCCGCAGCAGCAGCCCCACATTGTCCCCCGCCATCCCCTCGTCCAGCTGCTTGTGGAACATCTCCACCCCCGTCACCACCGTGCTCGTGCTCTTCTCCTTCAGCCCGATGATCTCCGCCGCCTCCCCCACCTTCACGATCCCGCGGTCGATCCGCCCCGTCACCACCGTCCCGCGCCCCTTGATCGAAAACACATCCTCCACCGACATCATGAACGGCTTGTCCGTCTCGCGCTTCGGCTCCGGAATGTACTCATCCACCACCCGCAGCAGTTCCTTGATGCATGCATACTCCGGCGCATTCGGATCCGTCGAGCTGCTGTCCAGCGCCGCCTTGGCGCTCCCGCGCACGATCGGCGTCGCATCCCCGGGAAACCCGTAGCTGTTCAACAACTCCCGCAGCTCCAGCTCCACCAACTCCAACAACTCCGGATCGTTCATCTGATCCACCTTGTTCAGAAACACCACGATCGACGGCACTTCCACCTGACGCGCCAGCAGCACGTGCTCGCGCGTCTGCGGCATCGGCCCATCCGGCGCCGCCACCACCAGAATCGCCCCGTCCACCTGCGCCGCCCCCGTGATCATGTTCTTGATGTAGTCGCGGTGCCCAGGCATGTCCACGTGCGCATAGTGCCGCTTGTCCGTCTGGTATTCCACGTGCGCGATGTTGATCGTGATCCCGCGCGCCTTCTCCTCCGGCGCATTGTCGATCTGATCGTAGGCCTTGAACTCCGCCTGCCCCAGAAACTGCGCCACCTTCGTGATCGCCGCCGTCAGCGTCGTCTTCCCATGGTCGATGTGCCCCATCGTCCCCACGTTCAAATGCGGCTTGCTTCGATCAAATTTTGCCTTCGCCATTCGAATTCTCCTTAACTAAACAAGTACAAAAAATCAAACGTTCAATATTTCTTCCGCCACAGCCTGTGAAACTGGTGCATAGTGGTCAAATTCCATGTTGAAGACGCCGCGTCCCTGGGTAGCAGAACGGAGCTGAGTGGCATATCCGAACATTTCCGCCAGGGGAACCATCGCCCGGATCGCTTGTGCATTTCCGGCACGGACTTCCATCCCTTGAATCAAACCACGGCGGCTGTTGATCTGACCCATGACATCCCCCAGGTATTCCTCCGGAACAATTACCTCCACTTTCATCATCGGTTCGAGCAGGATTGGGTTTCCCTTCTGGACACCCTCCTTGAAGCCCATGGATGCCGCCATTTTGAAGGCCATTTCGTTGGAGTCGACCTCGTGATACGACCCGTCAAAGAGGCTGATTTTGAGGTCTACGACAGGATACCCGGCAAGTACACCGCTTTCCGCCGCTTCTTTAAATCCTTTTTCAACCGGGGAGATGTATTCCTTCGGAATCGCGCCTCCGACGATATTGTTTTCAAACACGATGCCGCTGCCGCGAGTTCCCGGCTCCATGGAAAAGATCACATGTCCGTATTGACCCCGGCCGCCGGACTGTTTGGCATATTTATAGTTGACTTCCTTTACAGGCTTGGTGATCGATTCCCGATACGCCACACGCGGCACACCCACGTTCGCCTGGACTTTGAATTCCCGCAACAGGCGGTCGACGATGATATCCAGGTGCAGTTCCCCCATCCCTGCAATGATCGTCTGGGCCGTATTCTCGTCGGATCGGACGCGGAACGTGGGATCCTCTTCCGCCAGTTTGCGGAGGGCCTCGCCCATCTTTTCCTGATCGCTCGAACTTTTGGGCTCGATCGCGATCGATATCACCGGTTCAGGGAATGAAATACTTTCAAGGACCAGGGATTTGTTGTCGCAAAGCGTATCACCGGTGAAGCTCTCCTTGAAACCCAGGACGGCACCGATATCTCCGGCCCGAATTTCGGTGATGTCTTCACGATGGTCCGCGTGCATGCGAATCAGCCGTCCAATGCGTTCCTTTTTCCCTTTGGTGGAATTGACCACGGTCTGCCCCTGACTTAACACGCCCGAGTAGATTCGCACATAGGCAAGCCGGCCGACGTACGGATCGGTCACGATCTTGAACACCAGGGCGCTCAACGGAGCCCCATCTTCCGCGGGCAGTTCAACGACTCGCTCCGCATCGTTCGGGTCAGTGGCTTTTACCGAGGGGACATCAGCCGGAGACGGAAGATAATCCAGCACGGCATCCAACAGTACCTGAACCCCCTTGTTCTTCAGGGAAGATCCGCAAAAAACAGGCGCAGCCTTATTGGCTATCACGCCTGCCCGCAACGCAGATTTCAACTCGTCAACCGATATCTGCTGCGCCTCGAGGAATTTCATCGTAAGAGTATCGTCCAGTTCGGCGATCTTTTCCACCATTTTGGCACGAGCTTCCTGCGCGGCTTTCAAGAGATCCGCAGGGATTTCGGTGACCTTTGGCTCCTTGCCAAGGTCGTCTTCCCAGACGACGGCTTTCATGGTCAGCAGGTCGACCGATCCTTTAAAGGTGGATTCGAACCCGATGGGCAGCTGCATCTGGATCGGGTTTGCCCCGAGCCGTTCGATAATCGACTCAATCGTGCGCTCATAGGACGCGCCCACACGATCCATTTTATTGACGAAGCAAAATCGCGGCACGCTGTATCGATCCGCCTGGCGCCAGACTGTTTCCGACTGGGGTTCCACACCCCCC
>VGNF01000126.1 GCA_016866195.1 Chloroflexota bacterium
TCGCGGCCGTCTTATCAGGCAATTCGACTTCCCGTTCATCGGCAAGCTCAAACTGTAAGCGATCATCTGGCGGTTATCTTTCTTCCTTTGTCGTCAGCGATCTTCTGGCGGACGGCACGTATACAAGTAGACACGTATGCATGCAAGGGTGTGGTATTGAAGAACGGCGAAGAGATACCGGCGGACAAAGTCATCTCGGCGATCGATCCCAAACGAACATTTCTTACTCTGGTGGGTACGGTCAATCTCCCGCCGGAATTTGTGTGGCAAGTCCAATCGATCAAAATGCGCGGATCGGTGGCGAAGATTCATCTTCTAACCGACGGCAAACACGGAGTCCCTAAAGGGACAATTGTCCTTGCGCCGTCCATCAAATACCTCGAAAAAGCCTACGACGCCGCGAAGTACGGCGAGATTTCAGAGAAGCCGTATCTCGAGGTTACAGAATCGGGCAATGTGATCTCGATTCATTTCCAGTTCGCGCCATATCTTTTGAAAAATAAATCATGGAATAGGGAGAATGGAACTGTCGAAAGAATCGCGATTGACACGCTCGCCGAATACATTCCCAATTTAAAATCGTCGATCGTAAATACAAAGACTATCACGCCTCTCGATCTGGAGCAAACCTACGGCCTCACCGAAGGCGACCTGAATCACGGTCAACTCACGCTCGATCAATTCTTATTCATGCGCCCGATCCCCGGCTGGTCGAACCACAAGACTCCGATTGATAACTTGTATCTCTGCGGAAGCGGGGTCCACGGCGGGGGTGGAGTCAGCGGCGCGGCAGGGCGGAATGTGGTGAGGGTACTGAAATAAGTATTATTGTTAGCTTTCATCGGCAAGCCTTCTGGTTTAATGGTAAAGGAGTGTTTAATGAAACGTAGGTTTTTGTTCTTATTGGTTATGCTGTTTCTAATCTCACTGGCATGCAGACGATCCGCGACCCCTACATCTCCTCCCGGCACACAAGATCCAATCACTATTGACGAAACCTCGGTCCCAGCGACAGAAACACCGAGTGAATCGTTCATCTTTCCTTCAGAGCCATCGCCAGAGATTTCAAACCCGATTCACGGAGTCGCGAGGGAAACACAACGCGAAGTCACCTATTGCACGATCGACGGCGTCGCGCTCAAGATGGATGTTTACTTCCCCGAGAATGCCGAGGGTAAAACACCGCTGGCAGTTTTCATTCACGGCGGTGGATGGAGCAAGGGTGATAAGGCGGACGGGCAGGGACGGTTCGAGTTTCCATCCCTTGTCGAGGCGGGGTTCACGGTTATATCGCTGAATTATCGGCTCGCGCCGGAGTACAAATTCCCTGCGATGATTGAGGATGTGAAGTGTGCCATCCGGTCATTGCGCGCACATGCGGACGAATACAACATTGACCCTAACCGAATTGGGGTGTGGGGCAACAGTGCAGGCGGTCACCTTGTGAATCTGATCGGTCTGACCGATGAAAGCGCGGGGTTCGAGCAAGGCGAGTACCTCGATCAGTCGAGCCGCGTACAGCTGGTTGTGGATATGTTCGGCCCGGTGGATCTGACGACGGATTTCTCGAGCACTTTCGCGAGAATTCGACCGGATGTGTTTCTTGATGGCGATCGCGCCAAAGCCAGTCCCATTAATTACATCACGCCGGATGACCCGCCATTCCTGATCTTAAATGGTGACCGGGATCCGGTCATGCCGTTGAGTCAATCCAGGCAGTTTTATAAGGCGCTTATCGCGGCAGGGGTTGACGCGCAGTTGATTGTGGTCGCGAATGGCAATCATGGATTCACCACGCCGGATATAACACCGACCCGCGAGGAGATCACCACCATCATTGTGAAGTTTTTTGAAGAGCATCTCAAGTGACCGACTGAACAGAAGGAATAATATGCTTTTGATGATAGAATAGCGCGCACTTGGTTCTGAATATGTCCAAACCCGTTATCTTCACCATCGACGACGATCCCTCGGTACTCAATTCGGTCGAGCGCGACCTGCGCACCCGTTATGGGCAGGACTACCGCATCATCCCGATCAACCGCGGCGGGGCCGCGCTGGATTATCTGAAGAAGCTCGAAGAACGCGCCGAGACCGTTGCGTTGTTCCTCGTCGACCAGCGCATGCCGGAGATGACCGGCACCGAATTCCTGACCGAGGCCATCAAGACCTATCCTCAGGCCAGGCGCGTCCTGCTGACGGCTTACGCCGATTCACAAGCCGCGATCGATTCGATCAATGAGGTGCGGCTCGATTATTACCTGATGAAGCCCTGGCATCCGCCGCAGGAGAAACTGTATCCCGTCCTCGACGAATTGCTCGAAGATTGGAAGGCGCACGCGCATCTGCCGTATGAAGGCATTCGCGTGGCGGGGACGTTATGGTCGCTCTCGTGTCATGAGGTGAAGGATTTCCTCACGCGGCATCAGATCCCCTATCAATGGCTGGATATTGAAAAGGATTCATTCGCTACCAAACTGGTTGAAGAATCCGGTTCCGCGTCGAAGCTGCCGGTGATCTTTTTCCCGGACGGATCGACCTTGATCGAACCGGATCTGAAGCAACTCGCTGAAAAATTGGGGCTGCAAACGCGCGCAGCGCTGCCCTTTTATGATGTGATCGTGATCGGCAGCGGACCTGCAGGTCTGGCTGCAGCTGTATATGCCGGGTCGGAGGGATTGAAATGCCTCGTCATCGAGAAAACCGCGCCGGGCGGGCAGGCCGGCTCGAGCCCGAGGATCGAAAATTATCTTGGCTTCCCCGCCGGCATCTCCGGCGACGACCTGACTCGCCGCGCCGTCTCGCAGGCCAAAAAATTTGGCGTGGAGATTCTATCGGCGCAGGAGGTGGTGGAGGTCGCGGTGCGGGATACATATCGAATTGTCAAACTTGCAGACGGCACTGAGTTGTCGTGTCACGCGGTGCTGGTTGCCACCGGCGCTTCGTTCCACATGCTGAGCGCACCCGGCGCGGAGCAATTGACCGGCGCCGGAATCTATTACGGCGCGGCTTATACCGAAGCCATGAATTACAAGGATCAGCATGTGTACGTTGTCGGCGGCGCAAACTCAGCCGCACAAGGCGCGATCTATCTCAGTCAATTCGCGAGCCGGGTCACGGTCCTAATCCGCGGCCCGGAGCCAACTGCTTCGAAATATCTCGTCGACGCGATGAACGAGAACAAGAAACTTGAAGTCTTGTCTAACACCGACTTGATCGAGGTCAAAGGCTCCAACACACTCGAAAAAGTCGTGATCAAGAATACAAAAAGCGGCGAGACCCAGACGTGCGACGCCGCGGCTTTGTTCGTCTTCATCGGCGTGCAGCCGCAAAGCAGGATCGTTTCCGATCTCGTCTTGTGCAGCAACAGGGGATACATCTTGACCGGCCCCGATCTGCTGATGGATAAGAAACCTCCTCAAGGCTGGACCCTCGACCGCGATCCATACCTGATGGAAACGAGCATCCCGGGCATCTTCGCCGCAGGCGATGTGCGCTTTGGTACCAATCACCGCGTTGCTTCTGCGGTGGGCGAGGGTGCGATCGCGTATGCGTTGATCAAGGAATACCTGAAGACGCTGTAAGTCATTCGCTTTTCGCATGGACTTAAACGAATTACGCAAATCACCGCTCTTTCAGGCATTATCCGATGAAGAGTTGAAGCAGTTGATGGACATGGCCGAGTCGGTGCTGTTGAATTCCGGCGATGTCCTCATTCGGCAGGGCGATCCGGGTGACGCGGCTTATATCGTCACGCGGGGAGAGTTCGAAGTCCAAAAACAATCCGGGCAATCGATGATCAAGATTGATGTACGCAACCCGGGCGATGTGCTCGGAGAGATGGCATTACTGGCGCGCACGCCGCGCACCGCAAGCGTGATCGCGAGATCAGAGGGCGAGGTCTTGCGCATCTCGCAGGAAGCCTTCGAAAAGCTGCTGGCCTCCAATTCATCTGCCACGATGACAATATTGCATTCGGTGATGGCGCGCCTGAGTCAAAACGAAGCGCTGCTGCATCAACATGAAAAGATGGCCGCGCTGGGGACGTTGAGCGCCGGGCTGGCACACGAGTTAAACAACCCGGCCGCGGCCGCGCAGCGCAGTGCCTCTGAATTGAACAAGGCGTTGATGAAATGGCAGTCACTGACACATCAACTTGAATTGGAGGCGCACAAGTTAAACCAGACACGGGAATTGATGGAATTCATGCGCGAGGTGAACGAACGTCTCGTCAATCCGCTCAACATTGATACGCTGGATAAGATCGATCTGACGGATGAACTTCAGTCCTGGCTTGAGTCGAAGGACATTCCCTCGGCGTGGGAACTTGCTCCGGCGATGATAGTCTACGGCTGGAAGAGCGCCGAACTGGAAAAATTCCAAGGCACGCCGCTGTTCAATCTGTCCATCCAATGGCTGGGCATCGGCTGCCTGACGATGCAGCTTCTATCCGAGGTGCAGCAGACCACCGAACGAATCTCTCAGATCGTGAAGGCAATGAAGTCATACACTTATCTCGATCAGGCGCCGCTGCTGGAGGTTGATATACACGAGGGACTCGAGAACACACTTATCATCATGCAGCACAAGTTGAAGCAGGGGGTGACCATCCGGCGCGATTACGCCGCGGATCTCCCACATATCGAGGCCTATGCCAGCGAGTTGAACCAGGTCTGGACCAACATCATCGACAACGCCATCGATGCGATGAACGGTGCCGGGGAAATCATCCTGAGGACGTATACCCGGGATGACAAGGTAGTAGTCGAGATCATCGATTGCGGCTCCGGCGTCCCGGAGGAGATTCAGCCGCGCATCTTCGAACCGTTCTTCACCACCAAGGCGCCCGGCCATGGAACCGGCCTGGGATTGCACATCTCACATGACATCATCGCCAACCGGCATCACGGGCAACTGCTGGTCGAGTCCGAGCCCGGTGCAACGAAGTTCACAGCTATCCTGCCGGTGAGAATGAAAAAGACTTAAAGATGATGAATGTCGTTGCGAGGAGCCGCTGGTCGAGTGTGCCGAGCAAAGCGAGGCATGTACCGAGACCAAGGAGACGAAGCAACCGCATCATTCACATGGAGATTGCTTCGCTCTGTGGTTTCGGTACGCCACTCCGTGGCTACTCAACCAACAGGGCTCGCAATGACATCGTATAAACGGAGAAAACAAAATGAACAACGAAAAAATACTGAAGGAAATTTTATTGTCAACCAAAACGATCGCGAGCGTCGGGTTATCCTCCAACCCGGAGAAGGAAAGCTTCGGGATTGTGGCTTATCTGAAGGATCAGGGTTATCGCATCCTTCCGGTCAACCCCACCGCGACCGAGATCCTCGGCGAAAAGGCATATCCAAGTTTATCTGCCATCCCTGAAAAGGTGGATGTCGTGCAGATCTTCCGCAAGCCGGAAGATGTGCCGCCGGTGGTGGATGAGGCAATCAAGATCGGCGCCAAAGTGGTGTGGATGCAGGCCGGGATCGTCAATGAAGAGGCGGCTCAGGCTGCGCGTGCTGCGGGGTTGAAGGTTGTGATGGATGCCTGCATGCGCACCGCGCATCAACGCTATATCGGACCGAAACGAATTCAGATATAACTGAACATCATTACCCCTTTTGAAAGATAAAAAGTTCCTCGGCGTGACGCCGCGGCTTGACCGAGTCCGCGGGTTTTTCGCGGCAGGCATCCACGCCGATGACGAATGCGGCGGGAAATGTATCGGCCAGGCTGTGCACGTAACGCCCGTCGCCGGTTCCGAGGTCCAGGATGACGCGGCCATAATTTTCGAGTCGCGACTGCAGGTCGATTAAATTCAAATCAAGGGACGCTTTGCCCCAGATTGTTTCCATGTGAAACCTCCAATTTGTTTTATTGAGCAAAAATGGGAGACAAATTGGAGAGGGGCGGACCGCGTGCTCTGCGGGCCAGCTTAAGCGTAAACAGACGGCTGCGTCAGGCACCGTCCAGATCGTCTGGTGTGGGATTTTTATGGAGTGGGAGAAATTCCAAGCAGGCCCGGCAACGGGCCGTGCAGGTGGGAGAGTCGTGCCGGGTAAAAGTCTAGCAGGGTGGTCGTATGATGTTCATGATGGAGAATTATAGCAGGTCCCGCGAAAGGGGACAATATCAAGTCATTTCCTTTCTTCCCGCGGGGGAGGGTCAGGGGGCGCTGCGTGTATGAAGTTTCGCTAAACTACCGGTTCGCGAAGTATGCTTTGACAATGTCGGAATAGTCCACATCCGCGTGCTCGTCCAGAATGGCGAAAAAGTCATCATCGGCGACGATCTTCCCGCGCCCCTGTGAATAATAATCCTGCAGGAATGCAAAAAAAGCTGCATCCCCAACCCTTTCGCGCAGGTTCTGCAGGAAATGGGCGCCGTTGAAGTAGACAATGTGCTTGTAGCTTTCATCGTTTTTTGCATTGTACACCGGGATGTCGATGCGGCCGGCCGGCTTGAAGAAATCGATGCGTGCGAACCACCACCAGGAAAGCAGGTCCGGTCGGACCGTTTCGTAATAAACGGATTCGGAATAGGTGGCGAGTGATTCGTCCAGCCAGGGTTCCAGCGCCTGATCGCTGGCCACCTGCTCGAACCACCACTGATGGGCGGTCTCGTGCACGGCTACAAGCGTCAGGTAGCTGGCAGGCGTGCCATCGTAAAGATCATAAAATTTACGGCTGTGAAAATAGAATCCGGAAAATTCCATACTGTCGCTGAAGTCAGCCATCACCACCGTGAGGGTCTTGTGAGGATAGGCGCCAAACTTCTGCGAAAAGACCTGCACCGCCTGCGCGCTGGCGTACATGGCTGCCTGACCTGCATTCATATAGATGGGCAGATAATAACTGTATACATCGATATCCCCCACCTTCATGTTCGAAACCTGAAAATCCCGGCTGGCTGAAATGGCAAAAGCGCGTCCATCGGTCAGGGTGTAACGGGTGAAATCACCGATGCTCTCGGCGTACCCGCTCGAGGCGATTACTGGCGCGCTCGCCGGATCTGAAAACACCAGGTTCACTTCGAAGTCGGCGGTGGGATACACCAAAAACTCGCCGTGCGACCACGGCTCGCGAATCATCCATTCCCCGTTGCGATATGGGACAACATACGGGTACCAGTTGACCAGGTTCATCTGCAAATCGCTGTAGCCGAAGATGCGCGCCCGCAGGGAATTAACCTGGTCCATGTACGGCAGGGAGAGCGAATAACGGATTCGAAGACGGGTTTCAGCTCCTGCCTCGAGCGAGGCAGGAAGGAGAAGATCGAGGCGGTGGCCGCTCAGATTGTATTTCACTGGAATATCATTCACTGAAATGGTGAGCAGGGAAAAGCAATTCGGCCACAGATTGGCAGCGATGGCCAGGGTCAATTCATTTAGCACTTGCCCGGTGTGGTTGGGATATCGAACAGTCTCATCGACGGTCACCTGATGACGGTCATAATCAACGATCACATCCATGGTGTACTTCGGACGTTCAGGAAGGTTGGGGGGAGACGTTGGCGTGGAAGTTGTCGTCAATATGCTCTGGGCGGCGGATGGGGCAGCTGGAGGAGGATCGGTTGGGGGCCTCGGATTCGCAAGATTGCACGCGGCGAGCAAGACCACAAGCAGAGAAATGAAATGGCGGCGCATGGGTGTATTTTTACCACCACCTGAACTGTGCAACCAGCCCCATCTGTTCATACCCAATCAGGGACATCCATCATCCTTGGATGGAATCCGTCCTTTTGTGTATAATCGCAGCGCACGCCCCGATAGTTCAATGGATAGAACAGGGCACTCCTAAGGCTCTGATGTGGGTTCGATTCCTGCTCGGGGCACACATTTTTTATTGGTTGGCCGTTAATGGAACTCTAACAAAAGACAACTTGCAAGGCGCGACATGTTGTAGTAACATTGAAAATGACAGTCGCTAGGGTGCCCCCCTCACCCTGGCGGCTGTCATTTAATTTCAATGTGTTGGAGCAAACATCACGCCCCGGATTTTTACCTGCGCGCTCCCTTGATCGTCTGACGCGCCACCTGCATCAGCTCATGAGCCGATCGCAAGGTGCCTTCCCCAACCTCGCCCAGCATCTGGGAAAGTTCGAGCAGGCGCGGCTCGCCTTCCAATTGTTCCACGCGCGTGAGGGTGCGCCCCTTTTCCACCCATTTTTGCACCTGATAATGCAGGTCGCCGAAGACCGCCAGTTGAGGCAGGTGGGTCACACAAAATACCTGATGCAGGCGCGAGAGATTCCATAATTTGTGACCCACCACCAGTCCGACGCGGCCGCCGATGCCCTGGTCGATCTCATCGAAGATCAGCGAGGGAACTTCATCGGCGCGGGCCATGACGTTTTTCAATCCCAGCATCAACCGCGAGGTCTCACCGCCCGAGGCAATTTTCGCCAGAGGTTTCAACCCCTCCCCCGGGTTTGGCGCCACGAGGAATTCCACGCGGTCGAATCCATTCTGATCGAAGGCAATCCGCGTCCCATCCGCAAGGGGCGCGCCGTTGGGATCGGGCTTCGTCTGAAAGTCAACGCCGAACCTGGCGGAGGCCATCTTCAGGTCGTCCAATTCGGTCTCGATGCCGCGGCTCATGGCCTCGGCGGCGGTTTTCCTTTTGTCCGAAAGCGCCGTTCCCCCCCGGGCAATTTTTTCCAGCAAACCCGCCTCCTGCATTTCCAGCTCGCTGATGCGTTCCGCCGCTCCGGTGATCGTTTCCAGCTGCTTGCGCGCCTCCACTGCGTAGGCCAGCACGGCCGCAATTTCCCCGCCGTACTTCCGCTTGAGCGAATGGATCAATTCCAGGCGCTCCTCCACCTCCTCCAGGCGCTTCGGATTGAACTCGATCTCCTCCAGGTAGCCTCGCAAGCCATGGATGATCTCCCCCAGCGTATCCAACAACACTTCAGCCTGATTCGCCAGTTCGCCCTGTCCTTCATCGATCCTGGCCAGAGCGCCCAGGGCTTGCGCAGCCTGGCCGACGAGGTCGGTGGCAGCAGGTACTTCCGGCGACCCCTCCTCCAGAACCGCCAGCGCCTCCTGCGCGTTCTTGGCCAGCGCCTCGGCGTTCGCCAGGCGGTCGCGTTCCCTGCGCAATTCGTCATCTTCGCCGGCCTTTAAACGCGCGGCTTCGATCTCCTCCGCCTGGTAGGTCAGCGTCTCGATACGCCGTTCGGCATCGCTCTGCGTCCTCCGCAGGTCCGCCAGTTCGCGCCTTAGATTCAACAAGTCATGATAGGTCTGGCGGTATTCGCCAAGTGGACGCGCCACTTCGGCGTAGCGATCGAGCAGACCGAGGTGCGCGCGCGGATCGAGCAGGGAGAGGTGCTCTGCCTGGCCGTGAATATCCACCAGCAGCGCGCCCAATTCCTTCAACAAGCCGACGTTCACCGTTCGGCCGTTGACGCGCGCCACGCTTCTCCCCTCCTTGCGGATCTCCCGCATGAGTACGACCGAATCCGGATCATCCATCAGATCTTCACGCTCGAGGATCGCTCCCACCGCCTGCTTTTCCGGTCCCTGCAGTTGAAAGACACCCTCGACGAAGGCGGCTTCCGAGTCGGTGCGCACGATGGTGGTATCCGCCTTCCCACCGATGAGCATGACCACTGCATCGAGGATAATGGACTTTCCCGCGCCTGTTTCTCCGGTGAGGATGATCAGGCCGGAACCGAAGCGCAGCTCGAGCTTGTCGATGATGGCGAAGTTCTGTATGCGGAGTTCGGAGAGCATGGGTTAAAGCCGGAGCCCGGAAATGCGCGTATAAACCACAGGCGTGACGATGACCGCATAGATCCCCAGCCAGATCAGGGTAAACATATTACCGGTAAGCAGGGAACCCAGCGCAACGACCAGCGCACCCGCCACCACGCCCGCGGCGCAGGTGATGAACAGGGGCTTCGACCGGCGCTTGTTGATGGCACGCAGGGTGAGGTTGGCGATCAACACGCCCGCCGCGCCGCCGAGCCCGGCCGCCAGGAAGATGATGTAAAAACTGATGAGCGGCGCCACCACTGCCACGATCACACTCGCGATCAGCGAGAGAACAAACGTGGTGCCGAATCCAAGCAGGTAGTCAAACCAGACGGCAGTATCGAATGTCTTTTGATGCCGGCGGACGCAATCCCGGCACAAGTAGCCGGTCGGTGTCCCGAACC
>VGNF01000127.1 GCA_016866195.1 Chloroflexota bacterium
AAGTGAGCGCGGAGAGATTCGAATGCATCCCCCCTGTGGGGACGATCAACCAAAGTGAGCGCGGAGAGATTCGAATGCATCCCCCCTGTGGGGACGATCAACCAAAGTGAGCGCGGAGAGATTCGAATGCATCCCCCCTGTGGGGACGATCAACCAAAGTGAGCGCGGAGAGATTCGAACTCTCAACCAACGGCTTAAAAGGCCGCTGCTCTGCCATTGAGCTACGCGCCCGTTCGGCGCCGCCTTGCGAATAATGCGGTCTGCATTCTATCATGCCAAGGTAATACGGACAAGGCACGCAGCATCCATACCCCTGGAGGCAACCATGACGGATGTGCAATATGTGACAGAAATGGATTTTCAAGAGCAGGTGATCGGTGCGACTCTGCCGGTGTTGGTGGATTTCACCGCCACCTGGTGCCAGCCGTGCAAGATGATCGAACCGATCGTCAAGCAGCTGGCTGGGGAATGGGATGGAAAGGTCAAGGTCGTCAAGCTCGATGCGGATCAGAATCCGAACATCATGATGCAATACGGCGTGCTGGGCATCCCGACCTTGATCCTCTTCAAGGGCGGGGAGATTAAGGAACGGCTGACCGGCTTTCACTCGAAGGAAAAACTGGCGGCGAAAGTCACACCCCACGTATGAGACTGTGATACGCCCTGCAGCTGACCTTGCGGGGTAGTCACCAACAAACAATTCCGATTTTGGTCCCTTCATCGCAAATGCGGTGGGGGGACTTTTTCAATATGGCCGCCAGTGATGTATCCTGCGTACCCTTATCCGAATTCGGGGATGCCGTTTCTTTCGCTCGGCCAGCCAGGCGGAGGTTGCAAGATTTCTGCATGGAGGATGCCGGAAAACAGGCGTAGAATATCCGTCAATAAGGACACGGGAGATCGGCATGCAGGAACAGGAACTCCTCAGCGCAGGCATCGCCGCAGCCCGCTCCGGGGACCGGACGCAGGCGGCCAGAATCTTTGCCCAGGTCGTCAAGATCAATCCCTCCTCGGAAAAGGGTTGGTTCTATCTGGGAATGTGCCTTGGCGAACCGGACCGGCGCGAGTATTGCTTCCGCAAGGTGCTCGATTTGAACCCTAATCATGCGGAGGCCAGGAAACAGCTATCCGCCTCGCAGCCTGCGCCGGCGCAATCCCGTGCTTCCACTCCCAAATCCGAGCCCACTTGGGATAGCGGACCTCTCTATCGATCTTCCGCTTCGTTTACCCCCGCTGTCCCATCCATTATCTACCAGGATACGCCGGAAATCCGCAAGGGAGAGGTGCCGCCTGCCTCGCAGCCTCCAGCGGTCTCCGAGGTCGAAGAGGGGAAGAAGCCGGATGCCAAACCGAAGAAGGCAGGCCGGGCATGGATCCTTGGTCTCTTGTCCCTGCCGGTGATGGCTGCCTGCGCGTTCGGGCTGACCTATCTGATCTTCCCGGATCAGGCAGCCGAGTTGATGGCTCCCATGCTCCCGCAAGCGCGGACGCCGGCTCAGGTTGTGGTTCAATCGCCCGCCTCCGCAACGAATCCCGCCAGCCCCACGCCATCCCGGCCGACGGCCGTTCCCAGCCCCATGCCCACCGTGGAATATTCCCCGCGGTTCGAGGAGACCGTTTGCCCGTTCGATAAGCCCCCAGGCTCGAATCTGACGTGCGGATATCTGGTGGTCCCTGAGGACCGCACGGGTGACCCGGCCGATACGATCCGCCTGGCGGTTGCCGTGTACCGCAGCAAACGCGAGGATCATGCGCCGGATCCGGTGATCTTCCTGCAGGGCGGGCCGGGCGCCGAGGCGGTTGAACTGGCAGCCAGGGCGTATGATGTCCTGGTGAGACCCTTCCTCGATGAGCGCGATTTCATTGTGTTCGACCAGCGCGGCACGGGATTATCCGAACCCTCGCTCGAATGCGAGGAGGTCACCAAGCTGTACTCGCAGGACATCCATGGCTTGATTTCACCCTCGACGCGGGAGCTCGTCTATTCGAATGCCTTCCTTTCCTGCAACGGGATGATGCAGGTTTCCGGTGTAAACCTGAACGCTTATACCACGCTGGCCAGCGCGGCGGATGTGAAGGACCTGCTTTCCGTGCTGAATTACCCGCAGGCAAACCTGTACGGAGCTTCCTATGGGACGCGCCTTGCGCTGGTGGTCATGCGCGAGTATCCCGGGATCGTAAGATCGGCCATCCTGGATTCGGTCGTTCCGGTGGAGGGCAACCTATTCCATCAGTACCCGGAAACGATCGAAGCTGCGCTGAGGGCATTATTCGATTCGTGTGCGGAAGATGAGGCGTGCCATGCCGCTTATCCGGATCTGGAGACCGTGTTCTGGAACCTGGTGAGCGACCTGGATGCCAATCCGGCCACTGTGACCTCCTCCATGTATCCGGTCGGGACCATCACGGAAACCGTCAGCGGCTCCACCTTCCTGTCGGTGGTACTCGGGTCGGTGCGTGATCCGTACTTCATCGGAACCGCCCCGCAGACGATCTACCGTTTTCAAGGGGATGATTATTCCACCCTGCTCTCCGCGCAATACGCCCTTCCTTTTCTTTTCGAGGGGATCAGCCCGGGGTTGTATATCTCCATGATGTGCCATGAACACGTCCTGGCCACCTCGCCGGAGGAATTGGAGGAGATCTCAACCCGCCGCGGCGTTCAGGATTATGGCTGGCTGCCGTTCTATGGCGACGCGAACGATATCTACCGAGCCTGCCAGTCGTGGGGTTCCACCGGACCATATACGGGGGAAAACGAGGTCGTGGAAAGCGACATCCCCAGCCTGGTGATCGCCGGAACCTTCGACCCGGCCACGCCGCCGTTCTTTGCGCGGCAGGTGGCGGAAAGTCTGGGCAGGAGTTATTATTTTGAGTTCGCAAACCAGGGACATACTCCAACAGCCACCGATGAGAGCGGATGCGCCATGGCAATCGTGCGTGATTTTCTCGAGGATCCGGATGTCGAACCGGATCGGGACTGCCTGGACGACCTCCTGCCGGTGGAGTTCATCGTTCCGTACACCGGGGATCCACCACTGGAATTGGAGACCAGGGAAGTCTGGGGTGTTACGGTGGAGGCTCCGCAGGATTGGTGGAACCTGGGGGATGGTTTCTTCTTTCGCGGCAATTCACCCATCGACATCACCCAGATCGGCGTCTTCCAGGATTTTCTCACTCCGGAGGAACTGGTGGATTGGTTCTCCTTGGGTGCCTATGGATACCGCGGACTCGACAATCCTCCCTTCCAGGTTGGACAGCGCCAGGCCAATGGATTGACCTGGTCGTTGTATATTTCCTCCTCGAACGGCCGGCCGGTGGACATTGCCATGGCGGATTACGGATTTAACTCTCTGGTGGTGATCATGTTCTCCAACATGGACGAACATGAAGCCTTGTACAACACGGTGTTCCTGCCGATGGTCGACTCGGCGCAGTAGCCGGGACGCCCGTTTACGCGCTTTCGTTGACGATTCCCGCGCCTTCATGGTATCATTCGCCCGCTAAAAACCAGCCTCGGGTTGGATTTGTTATCAGATTGACCAGGAGAAGCATATAAGCGCCAACGATTTTCGAGTCAATGAAGGCATCCGCGTCGCGGAAGTCCGGTTGATCGGGCCGGACGGAGGCAATCTGGGAGTTGTCCCCATTCGCCAGGCCTTGCAGATCGCCAGCGACGCCGAGCTGGATCTGGTGGAGGTCTCGCCCGGAGCCACCCCGCCCGTATGCCGTGTGATGGACTTTGGCAAGTTCATTTACGAAAAGACGAAAAAGGAACGCGAGGCGCGCAAGTCGCAAACCAAGATCGAAGTCAAGGAGATTCGCCTGCGGCCGAAGACCAACGAAGCCCACCGCGGTTTCAAAGTGGATGACGCCCGCCGTTGGTTGAACCAGGGTCACAAGGTCCGCGTGACCATCAAGTTCCGCGGCCGCGAAATGGATTATCCCGAAATCGCCCTGGAAGACCTGAAGGAGATTGCCACCGACCTGTCGGATATCAGCATGATCGAAGTCCCGCCGCAGATGGAGGGACGCACGATGCTGGTGGTGTTGGCTCCCTCCAAGGGCGGCGCGAAGAAGAAGGAAAAAACCGAAAAGGCCGAGGTCCAGGCAGAGACGAAGACCTGAGCCAGGCAAGTCCCCAACGATGTCCATCCTGCGCGGGACGCAGCACGCAACCGTCCCGCGTTTTACTTTGTACGAAAGGAGAACACAGCGATGCCTCGCAAAGCAAAGGCTGGAAAATTCAAGCTGAAGACCCACAAGGCGACCTCCAAACGATTCCGCCTGACGGGCTCCGGCAAACTCATGCGAACCAAGGGCGGCAAGAGCCACCTGCGCCGCCGTACCTCGGAGCGCACCAAGGCTCTGTTCACCCGCACCATCCCGGTCAGCGGTCGCAGCATCATCAAGCGCATCAAGCGCCTGAATCCAAACATGGAAGAGTGATCTTCCGGCAGTCGTTCCATTCTTTGATTGCGGCTTTCGGGTGTACGCAACTGGCGATCCATCACTGGACGCCGACGCCCGCGAGTTGCAGGAGGTAGATCATGCGAGTAAAGGGAGGCCCGCAAGGGCACCGACGTCACAAGAAGGTTTTGAAGCTCACGAAAGGCCAGCGCGGCTCGAAGCACCTGCTGTTCCGGCGGGCAAACGAGGCCATGCTCAAAAGCCTGTGGTACGCCACGCGCGACCGCCGCGTGCGCAAGCGCGATCTGCGCCGGTTGTGGATCGCCCGTATCAACGCCGCGGCTCGTTTGAACGGCACCACGTACAGCCGGCTGGTGGCCGCGATGAAGAAGGCGAACATCGAGCTCAACCGCAAGATGCTGGCCGACATCGCCGTGCGCGATCCGGGGGCGTTCGCCGCAGTGGTGGCAAAGGCAAAATAACAAGCAGGTCACGCTTCAAGCGTGACCTGCACTTTGTGGGGGTAAAATCATCTCATGAATTCCATACTTGTGGAGCGCCGCCTGAAAGGCGGTCCGACTCTGCAAATCGTTCACGGCGATATCACAACCGAAGAGGTGGATGCCATCGTCAATGCCGCCAATGAACACCTGCAGCACGGAGGGGGTGTGGCTGGTGCGATTTCGAGAGGGGGCGGACCGGCGATTCAAAAGGAAAGCAATGAATGGATTCGTCGGCACGGCGTTGTTTCCCATTCGCATCCCGCGTGGACCTCGGGCGGGCAGCTGCCTGCGAAGTATGTGATCCACGCTGTAGGCCCGGTTTGGGGAGCAGGGGATGAGGATTCCAAGCTGGCGCAGGCCGTGAATGGTTCACTGCGCGTGGCGGATGAATTGAATTGCGCCTCGATCTCCCTGCCTGCCATCTCCACCGGGATATTCGGTTTCCCAAAGGAGCGCGCGGCGAAGATCATCATTGGAACGATCGAAGAATATTTCGACCAAACCAAATCAGGAATCAAGACCGTCCGCTTGACCCTGTTCGACAAGCCAACCATCGAGAGCTTCCTGCAAGCCTGGATTCCATGATCACCTCCACCCGCAATCCAAAGGTCAGACTGGTGCGCGACCTGCTCGGGCGATCGAAGGAGAGGCGTGAGGCCGGCGCGTTCGTCGTCGAAGGCGTGCGGCTGTTGGAAGAGGGGATGCGTGCGGCTTGGCCGATGCGTTTCGTGTTGATTGATGGGACGCTAAGCGAAAGGGGGAAGTCAATGGTCGAGGAAATGCGATCGCACGGCGTGGATCTGGAAGAGATATCCAGAAGTGTGATGGAATCGATCAGCGAAACGGAGACACCGCAGGGCATCCTTGCCGTTCTCGATGATTTTCAGATTCCGATCCCTGCGCCTTTGGATTTTGTGCTCATCCCCGACCAGATTCGCGAGCCGGGAAACCTTGGTACCCTGCTCCGCAGCGCGGCAGCGACGGGCGTGCAGGCGGTTTTGATCCCTCCGGATACCACGGACGCCTTTGCTCCAAAGGTTTTGCGGGCCGGGATGGGCGCGCATTTCAGACTGCCCATCCGAGCGATGGGATGGGAGAAAATCGAAGAACTGACAAAGGATTTGCAGGTCTTGATCGCGGAAAAACACGGAAACTCCTGCTGGGAAATGGATCTACGTCAGCCATTGGCCCTGGTCATCGGGAGCGAGGCCGAAGGCGCGGGCCTATCGGCGCGAAAGATCGCAGATGGGAGGATAGGCATTCCAATAACGGGAAGCGTGGAGTCTTTGAATGCCGGCGTGGCAGGATCGGTGTTGATGTTTGAAACAATCAGACAACGGTCACAGCAATAAATTTTGGAGGCTGTCGTGCGCTTTCTTACCTTTCGCCTCAGGCCCGGGCAGGATCTGTTTGACTCAATCGAAGACTTTGTCAAAGGGAATACCATTCAAGCAGGCTGTGTGCTCTCCAGCGTGGGGAGTCTCACGCGCGCGACGCTGCGGCTTGCCAACCGCGAACAATACAGCCAGTTTGAAGGTCATTTCGAGATCATCTCGATGCCCGGGACGGTTTCGATGCACGGTTCCCATATCCACATCGCGATATCTGACGGCGATGGAAGAACGATCGGCGGTCACCTCGTTCAGGGCTGCAAGGTCTACACCACAGCCGAGATCGTGCTGGCCGTGTTCGAAGATGTGATATACAAGCGGGAGTTATTGGAGCACGATTCCGGATACGAGGAGTTGGTTGTTTATAAAGGCAGGGAACGTTCTTCGGGATGAAGAGGTCTGCCCTCCCAGAAGGGGATTGATTCGTTGCTCGCTACCGTGCACTCCTCGCCACGACGGCAAGGAACTCTTCCTGATTCCTCACGGTCTCTTTAAACCCCAATCGTTTCCCCAAACGCGTCAACTGCGGCGGTTCGACGTACGTTCGGGCAAGGATTTCCTCCTGGCCGAGCACCTCGCCTGCGGGGCCGTCCAGCAAGACCTGTCCGTTTGAAAGCGCGATCACGCGGTCGAAATTCTCGGCACAAAAGTCAATATCGTGCGTGATGGTGATCACCGTCCTGCCCAGCGCATGAAGTTCGGCGATCACGTGCGCAATGCGTGCGATGGTGGCGGCATCCTGCCCGGTGGTCGGTTCATCGAAGATCACGACCGGCGTGTCCATGGCGATGACCGAAGCCAGCGCAACCATCTTGCGCCAGGTGGGGGACAGGTCGTAGGGATTGATTTCGACCTTGTCGGTCAACCCGGTGAGCGACAGGGCGCGCTCGACCAGCCCATCGGCTTTTTCCTTCGGATATCCCAGGTTGCGCGGACCGAACCTCACCTCGGTGCCGACATCGCGTGAGAACAACTGCTCATCAGGGTTCTGGAAGACATACCCGACGCGCGAGGCAAGTTTGGCCACCGAGCACCTGGCTGCATCCCAGTCCCCGATGAATACCGAACCGGAGGCGGGGCGCAGCAAACCGTTAAAGTGCCGGACCAGGGTGGTCTTGCCGGCGCCGTTCTGACCGACGAGCGCGACCTGTTCACCGGCTCCAATGGAAATCGAAATGCCCTTCAGCGCCTCAAACCCGGTGGGATAAACGAAGTGCAGATCCCTGACTTCGATGTTCATCTTGCTTTATTCCCTCTCCTCTCTTAAGAGGGCGGGGTGAATGCAAACCCCTCCGCGGCCTGATCCAGCGTGACCGGCAGGGGCACATCCGCGCGCCACCGCTTCCTCCGCCGCGCCTCGCGTGCAACGGAGGTATAGCGGGAAATTCCGAATCCATTCTCCGTTAACAAATCAGAGGTCAGCACCTCCTGAGGCGTCCCCTCAAGCAGGGTGGCTCCATCCTTGAGGGCAATCACGCGGTCGGCGAATTGCGCGATCCATTCCATTTTGTGTTCGGCCATGACCACGGTCATTCCCCGTTCCGCCATGGCGCGGATCACGCCGAAGACCTCGCGCGTGCCGATCGGATCCAGTTGCGAGGTCGGTTCGTCGAGCACGAGCAGCCTGGGTTGCATGACCAGGATCGAGGTCAGTGCCACGCGCTGCTGCTGCCCGCCGGACAACGTGTAGGGAGAACGGTCCGACAGGTCTGTGATTCCGGTCTGGGCCATGGCCTGCTCCACGCGCGATTTCATTTCCTCGCGCGGGACGCCCGTGTTCTCGAGACCGAAGGCGATCTCCTCGAACACGGTGTACTTTGCTCCGCTGATCTGGTTGAATGGATTTTGAAAGGCGAGGCCGACGGTCAGCACCCACTCGTCCAAGGTGGCATCCGACGATTTTTTACCCGCTACCTCCACCATGCCGCTGAACTCGCCCTTGAAAAAATGCGGCACAAATCCGCCCAGCGCGTAGCACAGGGTGGATTTTCCCGCGCCGTTGGGACCGATGATCGCCACGAATTCCCCCTCCTCGATCTGCAGAGTGATATCCTGCAGGACCGGCGATTTCGTGAGCGGATATTGATACGTGACGTTCTGCAGGTTTACGAAAGCCATAGTTTCAATGTGATCGATAGGATCGCGATCACGGCCAGTGCCCAGCGAAGCGCCTTGTCGATGGAAGAATCCGGGATGTCGTGCAGGGAGGTTTTGAGGCTCTTTGAGGTAAAACCGCGCGCTTCGATGGCGATGGCGCGTTCCTCCACCTCCACCAGCGAACCCAATACGAGCGGTCCCACCAGCGGGATAAGCGAACCGGCGCGCTTGATGAAATGCCCCTCGGTCTCCAATCCGCGTGACCGCTGCGCAGCGATGGTCGTCTGTGCCCGCGCCTGAATCTGCGGCAGGATCTGCAGTGTGGAGATGATGACATAGGAGAACTGCCCGGGCAGGCCGCGGCGCGTCAGATCGGACATCAATTCGCTCGGGTGGGTGGTGAGCAGGAAGAGCGTGAAGGCGGAGACCATGACGAAGATGCGCATCGCATTGCTGAAGGCGAACATCAGGCTCTCGCGCGTGACATCCAGGAAATAGAACTGAAAGAGAATCTCCTCGCCGACCGGCTGGAAGAAGGCTTGCATCAGGAACAGGAAACCCACCGCCGGCAGGATCAACCGCGCCGCCGCCCGGAAGTATTCCGCTCCCACCCGAGCGAGAAGGCTCAACGGCGTGATGGCGATCAACACCAGCAGGTGCGGCGTCCAGTACCACGGGTTGAGGAACGCCACCAGGATCAACGCCAGGACAAGGAAAATTTTTGTGAGGGGATTGAGTCGGTGCAGCGCGCTGTCCCGCTTGATGTGAAAGGATAGCCGTTCATGCATGGTGGAGGATTATAAACGACAGGAAAGGACCGGGTTGAATGACCCGGTCCAATGCAGAGAATAGACTTCGGAAGTCTTGACAGACTTCCGAAGTCTAAGTCTCAATTATCCGCCGAGGATGTTGCGCAGCATGAAGGCCGCGAACAGGACGAGCAGGACCACCACACCGACCGCGATGTACATTTGAGTCCGGCCGGCACCACCTTCGGCCTCCACCTGCTGAGGCTTTGGATATCCGCCGATCGTGCGTTTGGGCAGACCCAGCACAATGGCGAAGGCGATCATGGCGGTTGTAATCTTGTCCACGGGTTCCACCAGGAAGTTGGTGCTGAAGACAGCCTCCCAGATGCCCTGGCCGGTCTGGAGCAGGTAGGCGGTGATGAAGGAGGATCCGCTGGCCGTAATGCCGCCATACAGGTAGACCGCGATGGGAGTGGAAACGATTGCGGCGGTCAGCGCCACCACGAAGCCGGTCACGACCACCTTCCACCAGGACTTGAAGAAACCCCATTGCGCCATGCGGCCGGCCATATAACCGATGAAGAAAGCCACCGGCCACCAGGGGAGCGCGTTCGGGTCGATCGCCAGTCCCCAGATGATGTTCGAGAGTGCGCCGGTCAGCGCCCCGGCCCACGGACCGCACAAGGCTGCCACGAGCACGGTTCCGATCGAATCAAGATACACCGGCAGCCGCAGCACCAGCACAATCTGCCCCATGGCGATGTTGATTGCGATGGCGATGGGGATGAGCACCCACGTCTGGGTATTGAAGTTGTTCTTGATCTTTTCGAGCATTTTCTCCTCCGATTGAAATGATGAATGAACGACCTGATGATGATAACACCACCGGCCATGAATTGTCACGAGATGGACGCCGCAAGGTTCTCCATGCGAGTCAGGAACAGTTCGAGGAAGTCGTCCGGCCTCACATGAAGCGCGGACGACTTCCTCGAA
>VGNF01000128.1 GCA_016866195.1 Chloroflexota bacterium
GGGGGATATATACGTGAACATCCGGTCGAGTTGTGGTTGAGAAACGGTCGCGGATTTGCGATGCTGACCGGCCTCGCAATCATCTGAAAGGAGTTTCACATGACCATCGAATTTGAAGCACCCAAACCGATCGCCCAAACGCAGTTCGTGTTGAAAACCGTGGCGGAGGAAATGATGCGCTCGAAGTCGAGGTATTTCGACGAGCACGAACATGAGATTCCTTGGGATTACATCGAATTCATGCACACGGCTATGAAGGCGACCGGTGCCGGATCCCTTGCGCCAAAGGAAAAGGGAAACGGTCAGGAGGGGGCAGAGCAGAAGGAAAAACGGCCTCCCATTGCCTATCAATCCCTCGCGTCGCAGATCGAGATGCTCGCCTGGGGGGATGTGGGAATGTATCTGGTCACACCGGGTGGCGGCCTCGGCGCAGCCGCGGTTCAGGCGGCGGGTACGCCGGAACAGAAGGCCAAGTTCCTGGCTAGGTTTGGAGGAGACAAGCCCACTCTGGCAGCCATGTGCATGACGGAAGCCGGCGCCGGGTCCGACACCTCGGCGATTCGCGCCCGTGCGATCCTCGATGAATCCACCAGGGAATGGGTGATCAACGGCGAAAAAATCTTTGTCACTGCCGGCGACAAGTCCATCAATGAATATGAAAAACTGGGAAAAGGTTTCATCGTCGTGTGGGCATCCATCGATCCGACCGCCGGTCGGGCCGGCATGCGGGCGTTTGTCATCGAAGCAGGAACCAAAGGCGTCCAGGTCACCAAGCTGGAACACAAATTGGGGATTCGCGTCAGCGACACCGCCTCGATTTCCCTTGTGGATGCTCGCGTTCCGTTTGACAACATCCTCGGCAGTCCCACTGTGGAAAAGACCACGACAGGATTTAAGGGAGCCATGGCCACCTTCGATGCAACCCGCCCATTGGTGGCAGCTTCCGGGCTCGGAGTGGCGCGCGCGGCTTTGGAGTTTTTGAAGGAGAAATTGCAGGAGAACGGAGTGACAATCCGCTCCGGTCTGCCTCGGCAGAAGCTGACCAATATCGAGCGGGAGGTGCTGGATATGGAAATCATGTTGCGTTCCGCCTGGCTGATGGTGCTAAAAGCCGTTTGGATGGCGGACAACAAGAAATCGAATGCGCTCGAATCGTCCATGAGCAAAGTGCGAGCGGGTGACGTGACGACAAAGATCACCCAAAAGGCGGTCGAGATCCTTGGGCCGTTGGGGTACAGCCGGGAATTCCTGCTGGAGAAGTGGTTCCGCGATGCCAAGATCACCGACATCTATGAAGGCACTGGGCAGATCAACCGCCTTTCCGTGGCGCGGCAGATTCTCGGTTATAGCGGAAGCGAATTGAGATAATGTCTTACGACAGGATGGAGGTCACATGAGATACAACATACATCGTGCCGTCGTCATCGGGGCGGGGACCATGGGGGCAACGATTGCGGCGCATCTGGCAAACATTGGCGTCCCGGTCACCCTGCTTGATATCGTTCCCAAGGACGCGCCCGAGCATGATCGGGAAGCGCGCAACAAGATCGTCTCGGAGGGGTGGGATCGCTGCCTGAAGGCCAAGCCGGCCAATCTGATGTCAACAGATCTCAAGACGTTCGTCTCCCTGGGGAATCTTGAGGATGACTTTCAGGTGGTCGGTGAAGCGGATTGGATTTTGGAGGCCATCGTTGAAAACCTGAAGATCAAGAAGGACTTGATGACGCGCATCGAGGAGATCCGCAAACCGAGATCGATCATTACCACCAATACCTCGGGCATACCGGTGCGGGATATCGCAGAGGGCCGCTCGAAGAGCTTCAAGGAACACTTCCTGGGAACACACTTTTTCAATCCGCCGCGGTATTTGAAACTGTTGGAGATCATTCCCACGGAGGATACCTCCATGGAGGTGGTGGAATTCTTCACCCATTTCGGGGAGTACCGCCTAGGCAAAGGCATCGTGCTGTGCAAAGACACGCCGAATTTCATCGGCAACCGCGTCGCCTTTGGCACCGGGGCTTTTGCCATGGATTACATCCTGACCAATGGCTACACCGTGGATGAAGTGGATTCGATCACTGGTCCCATCATCGGTCGACCGAAGACCGGCACTTTCCGCTTGATCGATCTGGTTGGGGTGGACGTCTGGGATCATGTGGGAAAGAACCTCGCGCCGTTGATTCCGCATGACAAGCTGGGCCAGAAATACCTGGCTGCGGAAAAGCCGCGCGCACTGATGAATGCCCTTCTCGAACGCAACTGGTTGGGGAACAAGACCAAGGTCGGTTTTTACAAGGAAGTGCGCGGGGAGGATGGCAAGAAGGATTTTTACTCGCTGGATCTCAACACCCTCGAGCACAAGCCTGCCTCCAAACCACGCTTCGATTCGATCAAGGCAGCCAAGGATGTGGAAGGATTGGGGGACCGGCTAAAGATGCTCCTGGCCGCGGAGGACAAAGCGGCCAAACTTGTCCGGGCGTTGACGTATCAGGGATTTCAATATGCGTCTTCCATCATTCCGGAGGTGGCCGATACAATAAAACCGATCGATGATGCCGTGCGCTGGGGATTTATGCATGAAAGCGGACCCTTCGAGATCTGGGACATGCTTGGTGTGAAGGAAACTGTCAAGCAGATGAAGTCGGAAGGATACCCTCCTGCCGCATGGGTGGAGACGATGATGAAGGAGGGCTGCAAGACCTTTTTTCAATACAAGAAAGGTGAAAAAGTGGGGGTGTATGATGTGGTCAAGAAGAAATACGTAAAGATCAAGCGGGATGCCGGGATGATCCTGCTGCGTGAACTCAAGGGCACGAAGAAGGAGGTCGCGCGCAACGATGGAGCGTCAATGTACGATCTCGGGGACGGGGTGGGTCTGGTCGAGTTCCATACCAAGATGAACGCTTTGGATGATGACATATTCAACATCTCCATCGAAGCGCTTAACCGGCTCGAGACCGACTTCGAGGGTTTGGTGATCGGCAACGAAGGGGAGAATTTCAGCGCCGGGGCGAATCTCTTCATGATTGTCGTGGGGGCTCAGCAAAAAATGTGGGATACGCTTGATGGAGCAGTGAAGAAGCTTCAGGACCTCAACATGCGGATGCGTTACTCCCCCAAGCCTGTGGTTGTGGCTCCTGCCGGCTTAGTCTTGGGTGGTGGTTGTGAGGTCACCATGCATGCCTCCCGAGTAGTAGCGGCGGCTGAGACATATATCGGCCTGGTTGAATTAGGAGCGGGTGTCATCCCTGCCGGGGGAGGAACGAAGGAGGTTATGCGGCGTCTGATCAACCCGGCCATGCGAACCGATAGTGCGGAGCTCTTCCCCTTCCTGCAAAGGGCGTTCCTGCAGATCGGACAGGCGAAGGTCGCGACTTCCGCTGAAGAAGCGCGCGGGATGGCGATCCTTGGTCCGCAGGACCGAGTAGTCACCAACCGTGACCACCTCCTGAGTGAAGCCAAGAAGGAAGTCCTGCACATGGTTGCGACAGGATACAAACCCCCGGCACCTGAACCGGTTTACGCCGCCGGCAGGGATATGTACGGTGCAATGAAGATCGGTGCCTGGTCGTTCAAGGAGGGCAGGTACATCACCGATTACGACTCGCACATCGCAACCAAACTGGCCTATGTCATGGCAGGCGGCTGCCTGACACGACCGCAATGGGTGAGCGAGCAATACCTCCTCGATCTGGAGCGTGAGGCATTCCTATCGTTGTGCGGCGAGGAAAAGACCCAGGCGCGCATGTGGTCGTTGCTGCAAACCGGCAAGCCGTTGCGGAATTAGAGAGGTGTGAAATGACAAAAGAAGCCGTAATCGTATCCGCAGTTCGAACCCCGGTGGGGAAGGCAAAGCGCGGCGGTCTGGCAACGGTCCGACCGGACGAAATGTCTGCCATTGTGGTGAAGGAACTGTTGAATCGCACTCCCAACCTGGAGCCGGCCGAAAAAAAGGATTTCGTGTTTGGGTGCGCCTTTCCGGAAGGCGAGCAGGGGATGAACCTGGCGCGCATGATCTCGCTCCGGGCAGGTCTGCCGGAGGCCGTTCCAGCCGAGACGATCAACCGCTATTGTTCCTCGGGAGTGCAGTCCGTGGCGCATGTCGCCTATGCCGTCAAGTCTGGCGATATCGAAGTGGGGATTGCCGGCGGGGTGGAATCGATGTCCATGGTTCCGATGATGGGCTATAAGTTCTCGCCCAATCCACATTTCGCCCAGGAACTTCCGCATTACTATACCAACATGGGTTTGACGGCGGAGAATGTGGCTGTGAAGTACAACATCAGCCGCGAGGATCAGGATGCCTTTTCCTTGAAGAGCCATCAAAAAGCAGCCAAGGCAGTGGAATCAGGTCGGTTCGATCCGGAATTGATCCCAATCGATGTGGAGCTGAACGAACTTGATCCCAACGGAAAACCGATAAACAAGAATTTCACGGTGAAACGTGACGAAGGACCGCGCGGGGATTCGACTTTGGAAGCCCTGTCCAAATTGAAGCCCGCGTTCAAGGAAGGCGGTTCTGTTACAGCGGGGAATTCCTCGCAGATGTCGGATGGTGCTTCGGCGTTGATGATCATGTCCGGTGAAGCCGCCGAAAAGAAGGGATTGAAGCCTCTGGTGCGGTTCGTTTCGTTTGCCGTGGGCGGCGTCGCGCCGGAAATCATGGGAATTGGCCCGGTCGTGGCAATCCCCAAGGCGTTGAAGCGTGCCGGACTGAGCCTGAATGACATCGATCTGTTCGAATTGAATGAAGCCTTTGCCGCGCAATCCCTGGCAGTGATTCGAACGCTGGAGTTGGATGAAAGCAAGGTGAATGTAAATGGAGGTGCGATCGCCCTGGGTCACCCGCTCGGATGCACAGGATCGAAACTCACCACTCAATTGATCTTTGAAATGGCGCGCCGGAAATCGAAATATGGAATGGTCACGATGTGCATCGGTGGCGGCATGGGGGCGGCGGCCATTTTTGAGAACCTTCAAAATTAATCCCCCGGGCTGGAACGATTCGCAGCCGGGAACATCCATAGGAGAACCCTCATGCCTCTGACAATTGCCGACCTCATGTCCAAAATGCCCGGTGCCTTCATCCCGGAAAAAGCCGTGGGACTCGACGCCGTCATCCAATTCAAGTTCACCGGCGGAGAAGCCGGGGATTGGTATGCAGTCATCAAGGACGGAAAGGTGCAGGTATCGCAAGGAGTTCACGAGTCTCCCCGCATGACGCTGACCGCCGATTCCGCCGACTACATCAAGATCTTCACCGGAGAAATTGACGGAATGAAGGCGTTCATGGAGGGAAAGTTGAAGCTGGCCGGAGACCTGAACCTGGCGATGAAATTAACCCAGATGTTCAAGATCCGTTGAGGATCGCATAAATCGGAGGCCGCCGGCGGCCTCCGATTTTTTGTTTTTCCATTAGAATTCAGCTTCATGATGCCCAAACCAGGAGTGAACAAGTGAACTTAAGCTGGATCATATCCCCCGAATCGTGGATCGCCTTTTTGACCCTCGTCGCACTCGAGCTCGTCCTGGGGGTGGATAACGTGATCTTCATATCCATCCTTGCCGGGAAACTGCCAAAGCGGATTCAGCCGCGTGCGCGCACCACGGGTATCGCGCTGGCGGTGATCACACGCATCCTTCTATTACTATCGCTCTCTTGGATCATCGGTCTGGAAGAATCCCTCTTCACCCTGCCGTACTTTGATTTGGATGTCTCCGGCCGGGATTTGATCCTGCTGGCAGGGGGGATCTTCCTGCTTGCCAAGAGCACCTTTGAAATCCATGAAAAACTGGAGGGTCAGGAGGGCAGGGTTTCAAAGCGGGTGGCTTCCACATTTACCAGTGTGATCATTCAAATTATGCTGCTGGATGTCGTCTTCTCGCTCGATTCGGTGATCACTGCCGTCGGGATGGTGGATCAAATCGCCATCATGGTGCTGGCGGTGATCGCAGCTGCGGTGGTCATGATCTTCACCTCCAGCCCGATCGGTGAATTCGTGGAAAGGCACCCGACGATCAAGATTCTCGCGTTGAGTTTCCTGCTCCTGATTGGGTTCACGCTGGTTGTGGAAAGCCTGCACCTGCATATACCAAAAGGGTATGTGTACTTTGCTATGGGTTTCTCGGTCTTTGTGGAGATGTTGAATCTGCGGATGCGCCGGACAGAGGCGCAGCCGGTCAATCTGCGGGATCCGTACACGGAACGAAAATTGGCACCTAAATACGCTTCAGTATCCTCCGGGGAGGCGAAGTCCAAACGACGGAAAAAAAGGTAGGTCATTTCAATTTGCAATAACATTCATCAGGCTGTAAAACCCGGGGGATTCAAACTACCTGGACTCCTTCGTTGCTGGGTTTTAAAATCATAGATTTTACGGCGATTCGGCGATCTTCAAATACAGACGTCAATGCGGAAATCGCCTGTCGCCCCATATGCGGGCGAAGAAACACAATCAGTGATGGGCCCGCCCCCGACAATGCGACGGCGCCGAAACTCTTTGCCAGGTTGTAGGCCGCTAAACCTCCATCGATATGCTTCAAGCGATAGGGTTGATGAATTCGATCGTCCATCACTCGCTGGAGCAGGTCCAGGTCGCCTTCACGCAGGGCGTTGACCACCATTGCTGATCGGCCGATATTGAAAATCGCATCGTTGCGGGAGTAGGATTTGGGAAGCACGGCGCGCGCCATGCGGGTCGGCCAGGTCACCTCGGGGATGACGATGAGGATCGTAAGCTCTGGGAGGTCAAATCGCTGGGTAAGGATTTCTTCTTTGCTGACCACGGATATCACCAGACCTCCATAAAGCGCGGCGGCGACGTTATCCGGATGCCCTTCCAGTTCGTTGGCCAGTTCTAATAAATCCTCTTTAGCCAGTGGATCCTTGAGCATCGCGTTCGCCCCGGCAAGCCCCGCCACGATCGCACTTGCGCTGGAGCCCAATCCGCTGCCGACCGGAATTCGGTTTAGGGCTTTCACGGACACTCCAGTCATTCTTGCGCTGCAAACCTCGTGCAAATACCGGTACGATTTGATCAAAAGGTTTCGCGGTTTGTGGTTGAGTTTCTCCTGACCTTCCCCTGTGACGGTGTAGGTGGTTTCATCCGAACCTTCGAAGGTGACTTCGTTCCACAGGTTCAATGCCAGACCGAGACAATCAAATCCGGGTCCAAGATTAGCGGAGGTGGCAGGGACTCGGATTCTTATCATCCGCACATTATAATCGGCACGATTATGTGGAGGTTCACCAGTGACGTATCAAGGAGTAATTGACCGATATTGCCATCACATCGAATTACCTCCCAACAGTGCAAGGATAACATTGCTGGAGGGAAACACACCGTTGATTCCCATGCCCCACCTGGGAAGGCAACTCGGTTGCGATCTGTATGTCAAGTTTGAGGGACTCAATCCCACCGGGTCATTTAAAGATCGCGGGATGACTGTAGCCGTTAGCGAGGCAGCTGGCCGAAAAGTCTCCTCAGTGATTTGCGCATCCACCGGCAATACGGCCGCTTCCGCGGCTGCCCCCGCCGCACGCGCAGGCCTGCGGGCGATCGTTCTGATCCCGGAGGGCAAGGTCGCCTCCGGGAAACTTGCAGGTGCGATCGCATATGGGGCGGAAGTCATTCAGGTGCAGGGATCCTTCGATGCGGCTTTGTCCCTGGTGCTTGAAATTACACAAAAGAAACCCATCGCCCTGGTCAATTCGATCAATCCATTCAGACTGGAAGGACAGAAGACTGCGGCGTTTGAAATCTGCGACGAATTCGGCAAGGCGCCCGATTGGTTGTGTCTTCCGGTGGGCAACGCCGGGAACATCACCTCTTATTGGTTGGGATTTCGGCAATATGACCGCGGAAATCCTCGTTTGCTTGGAGTACAGGCGGAAGGCGCGGCTCCTTTAGTGCTCGGGCATCCTGTGGATTCACCTGAGACGATTGCCACAGCCATACGGATTGGCAAACCCGCGCGTGGAGAACAGGCACTCGAGGCCGTAAGAGAATCGAGAGGGAAGATCATTTCCGTGTCGGACCGGGAAATTTTGGAGGCTCAGAAAATCCTTGCCGCGGAGGGCGTTTGGGTGGAACCTGCCTCTTCCGCAGGATTAGCCGGACTGGTAGCACAAATCCAAGGCGGTTCAAGCGAATATCGAAATTGCAGGGTAGTGGTCGTATGTACGGGTCATGGAATGAAGGATCCATCGGTCATCACCGATCGGTTTGTAGCAAAGGTCATCCCGGCGGAGTATGAGGCCCTGCGGAGTCTGCTGATCTAGTAGGCTTCGTCCTGCCGATGCGGGGAGAACCAGTTCGGGGATTAATCCAAAACCCGAAAAAACCAATATTTGGCAAATGGGAATAGGCGATCCGAAATTCGATCATCGCCCGGTTCCAGACTACCAGAGGGGATATAACCAAAACTCGTGTCCAGGAATGCACCCTCTGCAAGCGCGGGCGTCCTTGCATCTGGCAGGTAAGTTGCAAACTGACCGCTGGATAGGAAAAGCAAATATAATCGAGGAAATCAAGTTCCCTCGACGTGATTGATGCGTGGGGAAATCCACCCTCCGACCCTGTCTGTCACAATCCGGAGCCCGAAGCAGATGGCTAAAAAGAAACGAACGCTCGACTTCCAGCGCCTGAAGAAGGTTTCGATTCTGGCCCCCTTGACCTTGGTTCAGCTCAAAAAGGTCTTAAGGGATATCCCTGCAGTTTCCTACCCGGAGGACAGGACCATCCTGCGACAGGCGGACCGACCTTCAAAGGTTTTTATTATCCTCAAGGGTGCGGTTAAACTCCACCGGGAGGAAGCGGGGGGCGAAAGGATTTACATGGGGGAATTGAAGCAGGGTCAGGTGTTCGGTGCCGATGCCTTGTTCAGTCATCAAGCCTGTCGGACAATGGTTACGACCAGCCGCCCATCCCAGTTTCTTCTGCTCGACCGCAAGCTTTTGAAGAAGATCATCGAACTTCTCGAACCGGATCAGGCGCTCAAGTTTCTTGCGGCATTCGGCAGGCAGATCCAGGATTCCTGCGATTTGGAAAACCGGCGATACCTTCACCATCAAACTCAGTCGTTGAAGATCGAAGTGGAAAAGCAACGGGCGCTGACGCAAATGGTCGCAGCGGTTGCTCATGAAATCAACACTCCATTGGGAATTATCAATACCGCGGTCGGCATCATGGCCCGTGAACTGGCTGAACCGAAGGAAATTACCACCCAGCGTGCAGCGGATATCGCCGAATCGCTGGAGTTGATCCGCCGCAATGTGGAACGAACTCGCGACCTGATCCAAGATTTCAAGAAGGTTTCCGTAAGTCAAATAACCTACAGTAGGGAATTATTGGATATCTCCGAATTGATCCAGGAGGCGATCAACCTGATCCGGGTGAGTCTTAAGGGAAGCAAAATATCGGTTCAATTCGTGGATCGCTTGCAGGGTTCACAACGAAACTGGATTGGATATCGGAGGTATCTCTCCCAGATCCTGATCAATTTGCTGACGAATGTGGAACGCTATGCCTATCCCAACGATGTGGGAGGTGTGGTTGAAATTGAAATTGGAATGAACAAGACCGATCAGTATCATCTGACGGTTCGCGATCAGGGTCTGGGAATTTCACAGGAAAACATCAAAAAGATATTTGAACCTTATTTTACAACCGGACATGCCCTCGGCGGGACTGGATTGGGCTTGTCCATTGTACATAACCTTGTGACGAACCGACTGAAGGGGCAGGTCAAAGTCAAATCAAGAATTGGCAAAGGTACCACTTTCTTTCTCACTTTTCCACGAACCATCCCGGCGGATTAATGCTCAGGTCCGTGGAAAGGTCAATAGAATCAAGGGAATTTTCAGCTTGACGGACAAATCCTGCTGCCCGATAATTGGATCATGCCGATCGTTACCCTGACAACCGATTTTGGATGGAAGGACGAATTCGTTGGCGTGCTCAAGGGGGTCCTCTATGGAATTGCTCCGGGTGTGACCGTCGTGGATTTGACACACGGAATCTCTCCACAGAATATCCGCGAAGGGGGATATGCTCTGTGGCGTGGTTTTTCCTTCTTTCCGGCCGGGAC
>VGNF01000129.1 GCA_016866195.1 Chloroflexota bacterium
AGCCATTAATAACCTGCTCGTGGTGTGTTTTGGCTCCCATAGCCACAGCACTCGGTTCTCGCCACATTATCCAAAAGGCAAGACCGAAGATGACTACACTACTCAATGCAAGCAAACCTGCAGGCCGGGTTAACCGCCCTATCAGCGATACCAGTCCTGTCACCGCATCCACTCTCCAGAGGAATAAAACCAAGCCAGCCAACATGGTAAAGCGACTGATAATCTGCAGGGTTTTCTCAGACAGGAGGAAACGCGTTGCTACTTTCCCAAGAGTACCGATTAAATATCCAACCAGGGTGACACCGAGAAACAGTAAACCAGCACCAAATTTTTCACCGAGTGAATCAATACCAATGAAAACTTGACCAACATTGAGCGTGAATACGAATGCAGCGACAAAAGCCAAGTAATCTAGCAGGAGCGAGATTGTGCGCCCACGGTGGTCGCGCCTGGGGATAAATGTGGCGGCTAATCCACTCAAGATGGCAAAAACTGCCAATACAATTGTAAATAAGACCTTTTGCCAGAATACATCAACAGGCGAAACCGGCATCCACAGAATTGCAGTACCACAGACAGCGAAAAGCATAAATATCCAACGCCAGATGGTAGCCAGTCGCAATATGAGATTGTTTTTTGAATCTGTATTCAACGAGGCGTGCATTTCAACCTCCATCGGGGGATGTGCAAAAAACTTCAGGGGCAGACACAAAGGTCTGCCCCTGATCGGGTAAAGCGAATTTATGGATTGAAAACTTTATTTGCTTCGTCACAGATGGTTACGCCGAACTCATCAATCGTTTGACCACCAGTCAGAACAGATTGGATAGCCGGACCCATGACCTTATCGTACTCGGGCCAGGAACCAGCCCACAGGGGGCCTTCCGTGGCAGGATTGTCAGCCAGTCCATTGAGAAAGGCCTGGTTGTTAACCGGAGGCGTGAAGGTCAGGAACGCATCAAAGGCTTCCTGGCTAACGCGGCTGGGAATATTGGCACCCAAAGCAGCAACCTCACCCTGGACCTGGGCAGTGGTTAAGGCCTGAACAAGTTGCCAAGCTTCCTGGGGGTGTTCGGTATTGGCGTTGATTACATAAGCGCCCCAGAAGAGCCAGTTTCCCATTTGACCAGTCGGGCCCTGAGGCAGTTCCACCACATCCCAGTTGAAGCCGACGGTGCGAACACCAGGCGTAGCCCAGCGTCCATTCTGGAACATTGCAACTTTGCCAGCGCGGAACGGAGGTTCGGGATCTTCACCGTAAGGTGTGGCAACGTCGTAATCCTGATACAGGGAGCGCTGGAAGTCCAAACCCTGCAGAGACTCAGGAGTGTTGAGCGCGCAAGCAGTGCGATCAGCGCTGAAGAATCCGCCACCAGCAGCATTCAGCCAAACACCATATGGTCCCCACCAAGCGCTCGCGCCATAACCATAGACATCCGAACCAAGGGCACGCGTTTTCTGAGCAACATCGAGGAACGCATCCCAATCCCATTCACCTGCAGCCGCAAGTTCACGCGGATCAGGCGCGCCTGCTTCGTTGATCAGGTCCAGGTTCAGGTAGAGCACGAACGTAGAAACATCACGAGGCAGACCCCACAATGCGCCGGAGGTTGCCCCGGTTTCGCTGGTCTCAGGATTATAGGTGAGGTGATACATTGGTCCCGGGTAGAATGCATTCACATCGAAGCCCTCGGTCCCGGCGGCGAGGTCAGAGACGTTGAGGATCAGGCCGCGCGTTGCGAAGTCTGCCACATCAGTACCGGGGATCCAGAAAACGTCAGGTGCCGTGCCGGCTGCGATCTCAGCTCGGAGTTGATCCTGATAATTAGATCCTTCAGTGCCTCCCGGTTCATAGGTTAATGTGATACCATCAAGTTGAGCATCAAGTTCTCCACTGATTGTGCTGTATACGTTAATCTCTTCCTGGTTGTCGGGACGAGTACGCCAACGTAAAGATACATCAGCAGTTGATGCTTCAGTGGCGGGAGCTTCAGTTGCTGCTGGAGCTTCCGTCACCACTGGCGCTTCCGTGGCAGTAGAGCCACACGCTGCCAGAATAAAGGATGCAAGCACGAGAATGCTAAGCATCTTGAATAATGTGAATTTCTTCATGTTTTCTTCTCCTTATGGTTTTTTAAGTGGAATGGTTATGACGCAAGTAGTGTTCATACTAAAGATGATTTAAGACTGGTTAATCACCTCCTTCCACTGTAGACTGACGGACAACCAATTGCGCAGGGAATTGGACAACACGGGGAATAAAATCCTTGTTTTGAAGCATATCTAGTAAAATGCTTGCAGCTTCCTGTCCAATCCTTGGCATATCCTGTTGCATGGTCGTCAAGGGGGGATCGAAATAGGAGGATAGAGGCATATCATCCACACCGATCACTGCCAATTGAGAAGGGACTTTGAGATTGGCATCCCTGGCTGCTCGCAAAACCCCCAAAGCCATCCGGTCATTCTGGGCAAAAACAGCAGTAGGCAGATTCCCCTGATCAACAAAGGAAAGTAACGCATTCTGTCCTGATGTCGCTGACCAATCGCCCTCGATGATTGAAGATTGATCTACAGGTATGCCTGCTTCTTCCAAGGCGCGTTGATACCCCTTGATACGGTCTTGGGAACAGTCTTCTTCCAAAGGGCCTGTCACCATAGCAATCCTTGTATGCCCAAGAGAAAGCAAATGCTTTATCGCATCGTAAGCCACTTTCTCATCATCCAAACCTACAGATGAAATTGTTAACTTATCATGCGCAAGTGAGCCAACGAAAACCACAGGGAAGTTTTGCGGGATGTGCTTGGATCTTTCATCGACATATGGATTTATGATGATCAATCCATCCACGCGGCGGTGTTTTGCAAGCTCATCTATCAACTCGCGGAATGCTTCCGGATTTGTTGCAGAAGCAGACAACAAGAAATAGCCATGACGGCGCGCCTCAATCTCCGCGCCTTCAATGACACTGGCGAATGTATAATCTGTCAGGTTCGGGGAGATACAGGCAAAAGTATAGGTCTTGCCGCGAGCCATGGAACGGGCAATCGCATTCGGACGATAGCCCATTCTTTCGATCGCATCCTCCACTAAGGCGCGGGTTTCGGGCAGAACATCCATACTCCCATTGATAACACGCGAAACAGTTTGGTGCGAAACACCAGCTTGTCGAGCCACATCACGAATAGTAGGATAGGAAGTGGGCATAGTATTGATGAGTTTGGTATAATGTTACCAGTCACGTGACCGGTAACATTATTTTACAAAACTAAAACCACTTTGTCAATCATGACATTTGACATGAACAGTATCAAGAAAGGTGTCTATGTTTATAACACCCCACCGCCGTTTTAACCCTCTCACGGGGGAATGGGTGCTGGTTTCCCCCCATCGCGCCAAACGTCCCTGGTTGGGACAGGTGGAAAAAATCCCCCCCGCAGTCTTTCCAGTATATGATCCGGCTTGTTATCTCTGTCCTCGTAATGCGCGCGCGGGCGGGGTTTTTAACCCGGATTACACCGGAACTTATTCCTTTGAAAACGATTTTGCCGCCTTGCTTCCTGGTGTTGTGGATGAAGAAGATACTCCCCCTACTCACCCGTTGCTGGTGGCAGTTCCTGAGCGGGGACATTGCCTTGTTGTATGCTTCTCCCCCCGCCACGATCTGACCCTGCCCGAGTTGGACCGCGCCTCTGCCGAAAGCGTGATCGCCACCTGGGCCAGGCATTCGTCAGACCTGGCACGGGAGGATTACATTCGCTACGTCCAGGTCTTCGAGAACAAAGGCGCCATGATGGGATGCTCCAATCCGCACCCGCACAGCCAAATCTGGGCACAATCACAGCTTCCCAATGAAATCAGCAAGGAATTGGCTACCCAAACAGAATATTATAAGACAAACACCCAGCCACTTTTGATTGATTATGTTCAAGAAGAACATAAACGCAAAGAGCGTATCCTTTTTACCAACGATCACTTCACGGCACTGGTCCCGTATTGGGCAGTATGGCCTTTTGAAGTAATGGTGACCGCCCATCGTTCCTGTGGGGCTTTGGCAGAATTATCCTCCGCCGAGGTTTCTGCATTGGCAGAGGTTTTCCAGCAAGTCACTACTCGTTACGATAACTTGTTCGAAATATCTTTCCCCTACTCGATGGGATTTCACCAAGCCCCTGCAGATGGGCAACCCCATCCCGAATGGGTGTTGCATGCCCATTTTTATCCACCGCTCCTGCGGTCAGCAACCGTCCGCAAGTTCATGGTCGGCTACGAAATGCTTGCTATGCCACAGCGCGACATCACCCCTGAAGCTGCCGCAGAACGACTCAGGTTGTCATCCGATCGGCATTATAAACTGGCTCTTGCTTGAATCTGCGTGAAAAAGTTCAACCGCAGATCAATCGTACATTCGCGTTTTCCCTGGAGGAAATCATGAAAATCACACTTGCCAACCAGGTTGTGAACACCGCCCATCTGGAATTATCCAACGCCCAGCGCTGGTTGTACGGACTGGGTAACCTAGGCTGTTCCATTCCATACCAGGCGGTAGGGGCTGTCTTGCTTTTCTTTTACACCGATGTGCGCCATCTCAACCCGGTTTGGGCGGCCGCGGTGATGAGCCTGTATTCGATTTATAACGCGGTCAATAACCCGCTGGTTGGGTACATTAGCGACCGGACCCGCTCGCGTTGGGGCCGGCGGGTGCCATATATCTTGTTTAGCACCTTGCCCTACGCCCTGTTCTTTGCACTGCTCTTCTTTGCGCCGATGGATGGACGCACCAATCCGATTGGCTTATTGGTCTACTTCGGGCTGGTATTATTTCTTTTCGAAACCCTGGCCACCCTGGTACAGACAGCATATTACGCCCTGCTGCCGGAAATGTTCGACGAATACAAGGACCGCACCAGCGTGGCGGTGCGCATGAACATTTTTATGACGGTTGGCTTGCTTGCTGGTGCGGCGATGCCAACCTTATTGGCTAAGTGGTGGGGCTGGTCGGTGATGGGCGCCTTCCTGGGGCTGCTTTCCGCGGCGGCGCTCTTTTTCAGCCTGCGCGGCATGTTCGAGCGCAGCAGTTCGATGGAAGCCAAAGGGGTGAATATCTGGACGTCGCTGCGGGCCACCCTGCTCAACAAGAGTTTCGTGCTCGTGGTTGTGGCCCAATCGATGCGCCACTTTGCCACCGCTACGCTTTCCACCGGTATGGCGTTTTATACCAAGTACAGCCTGGGGGCTGACCCCGGACTGACTTCGATCATCCTGGCAACTGCATTCGTGGTGGCCGCACTGGCGCTTTGGCCATGGCAAAAGTTGTTGGCCAACAGGCTGGAGGCTCGAACGACCCTGATGATCGCTTACGCGGTGCTTGGCGTTTCGGTCATCCCTTTGATGTTCGTTCAGAACCTGCTGGCTGCCATCTTGACAAGCGCCCTGGTTGGGGTTGGCCTGGCAGGTTTACTGCTGATGGGCGATGTCACCCTCTCTGACGTGATTGATGAGGATGAACTCAAGACGGGGCAGCGCCGCGAGGGTATGTATTTTGGCATGGGTGGGTTCATCATAACCCTGAGTTACGCTTTATCCGCCCAGGTTTTTGCCTGGGTAAGTCAGCATTTCGGCTACAACCCATTGTTGATAGTCCAGCCCGAGAGCGTAGCCGATGGTTTCCGAAAATTCATGTCCATTCCCCCCGCGGTTGGCGCGTTGTTTGCCATCGCGGTGTTGTACTTCTACCCGTTGCATGGAAAACGATTAAGGGAGATCAAGTCCGCTCTGGCACAGAAATCCAATCCAAAGTACTTCAAGCAGTAAGCCTCCCGCGACAATGGTAGCGGGAGGCAAGTGAGTACATGTTCATGAGATGGAGTCATCGGGTAGGCCAATTTTTTTACACTTTATGGCACGCCACCCAGTGACCTAGCTTCATTTCACGAAACTCGGGGCGCTGTTCGGCACATACATCCGCAGCAAGGGGACAGCGAGTTCGGAAGCGGCAACCGGTGGGTGGGTTAATGGGAGAAGGAACATCACCGCTCAAAAGGATTCGCTGGCGCTGTTCTTCCTTAACCGGGTCCGGGATAGGAACAGCCGAAATCAATGCCTGGGTGTATGGATGTAACGGCGTTTCGTATAAATCTTCGCGATTTCCGAGTTCAACGATTACACCCAGATACATGACCGCCACGCGTGTACAGATATACCGTACCATGGAGAGATCATGGGCAATGAACAGGTACGTTAATCCAAGCTGCGTTTGGAGATCCCCCAGAAGGTTGACTACCTGTGCCTGAATGGAAACATCCAGTGCAGAGATCGGTTCATCGCAGACAACCAACGAAGGGTTGAGCGCCAAGGCGCGTGCGATACCAATACGCTGGCGTTGTCCCCCAGAAAATTCGTGCGGAAAACGATTGATAAAAGCCGGGTTGAGGCCAACCAAGCCAAGCAACCGCATGACTTCCGCTTCTGCTTTTTGGCCTTTAGCAATCCCATGCACGATCAAAGGTTCACTAATAATCTCACCAACCGTCATACGCGGGTTGAGGCTTGCATACGGATCTTGGAAGATCATCTGCATGCGGCGGCGCTTAAGACGTAAAGCTTCTCCCTGCAAGTCAACCAGGTTATCTCCATCGAATACAATCCTGCCAGAAGATGGACGGTACAACTGGAGGATGGTCCGACCGGTGGTGGATTTTCCGCAGCCCGACTCGCCTACCAGACCCAGAGTTTCGCCGCGGTAGATATCAAAAGTAACATCATCCACAGCATGAACACGGCCTACCTCACGCTTAAAAATGATCCCGCGCTTGATGGGAAAATATTTCACCAGGTTTTGCACTTGCAATAAAACTTCGCTCATAAATGTTCCTTCCCGCTGCGGGGGTCGATCCAGCATGCGACGTGATGATTGATATCGATTGGGATTAACGGCGGGATTTCCTTCCAACAACGCTCGCGAACATATTTACAGCGCGGCGCGAAAGCACAACCGGTAGGCTTATCAAGCAGAATTGGGGGAAGTCCATCGATAGATTCGAGCCGGCGCTGCCGGTTTGAATCCAAATAGGGAAGGCTGTTCAAAAGACTGATCGTATAAGGGTGGAACGGATACGCGTACAACTCCTTGATGGGAGCCTGCTCAATCACATAGCCAGCATACATGACCGAAATGCGATGAGCAAGCCCAGCGATCAGCCCGAGATCGTGCGTGATCCAGATAATGGCCATACCTAATTCTTCCCGTAAACGTTTGACCAGGTCCACAATCTGGGCCTGGATGGTGACATCCAGGGCGGTGGTAGGTTCGTCGGCAATGAGGAGCTGTGGCCCGCAGACGAGGGCCATGGCGATCATGGCGCGCTGGCGCATACCGCCCGAAAACTGGTGCGGGTAATCGTTCAAGCGCTCACGAGCATTGGGAATACCTACCATCCCAAGGAGTTCTTCGGCGCGTTGTTGAGCCTGCCGGCGGTTCATTCCGAGATGGATCTCCAACGGTTCGATCAACTGGCGGCCAACGGTCAATACCGGGTTGAACGCTGTCATTGGTTCCTGGTAGATCATAGCAATCTCTGCCCCACGCACATCTCTGATCTCATCATCGGACAGCGTCAACAAGTCACGGCCTTTGAACATGGCCGTTCCAGCAGTGATCTTTCCGGGAGGCATGGGAATCAAGCGAATCATAGACATCATGCTAACACTCTTGCCACAGCCGCTTTCCCCCACGATGCCAAGAGTCTCGCCTTCTTTTAGCTTGAAAGAAACACCGTTCACGGCATGGACCCACTGAACCGCCTGTGCCCCCGGCGGAGACGATCATCATCCAGGATTTCGAGACCAACGCCACCCCCTATGATGCCTACAATGTGACCACCTCCATCGGCGACGTGGCGCATGGCGGCGTTGCCTCGCTGAAGAGCGAGAGCGGCGAAGGCGAATGGCACACGGCGGGCGTGAACCTGGGCGACGGTCCCGTGGACCTGACTCCCTACAACCGCCTGTGCTTCTGGGTCTACGATACCACCACATTCAATAACGGCATGGCCGCCAACACCGTGGGCGTGCGCCTCATTGACGCAGCCGGATCCCAGGTGGAGCGCTATACCGACAACGAAGGTGTTGGCGCGAATCCGAAGACCCGCCTGGAAGAATGGGTCCCGATGTGCATGAACCTGATCTCCTTCACCGACATTGATCAGACCCAGGTCGAGAAGATCGAGTTCACCATGTACTGGGCCGGTACCTATTACTTCGATGACATCACCCTGCTCCCCACCGACGCGGAAGCCCCGCTGGTTGGCGCTGGCGGTGGAGGTAAAGTGATTGTCACCAATATCCAGGGTTTCGAGGCTGAGGAAACCTACTACTCGGATTACCAGGCTGAACTGAGCCTTGCCACCGACATCTTCCACGGTGGCGCATCCTCGCTCAAGATGTTCTACGAGACCGGCGAATGGCACGCTTTTGGCGGCTATCCATCAACCCGCCCGGTTGACCTTTCCGGCATGGACAAGATCTGCTTCTGGATCATGGACACGACCACCAATAACAACGGCGCAGCCGATAACACCGTGGGCGTGAAACTCTTCGACGCCTCCGGCGCCAACGAGGAAGTCTGGACCGATAACGCCTTGGCCGGTGTGAACGGCAAGACCGTCACCAACGAGTGGGTCCAGATGTGCATCAACACCCCCGCCTACACTACCGTGGACCTGACCCAGATCGACAAGATCCAGTTCGCCTTGTATTGGGCCGGCACGTACTATGTTGACGACATCCAGGGCTATGGCCGTGTGGAAGCCGCAACCGAACCTGCCGTTGCCCAGGACTTCGAAACAGAGGGCGGTTATTACTCCGATTACCAGGCCGAACTGAGCCTCGCCACCGATGTGATCCATGGCGGCGCATCCTCGCTCAAGATGTTCTACGAAACCGGAGAATGGCACGCTTTCGGCGCTTATCCGGGCACGCGTCCCTTCAATGCCCTGCCCTACAGCAAGGTCTGCTTCTGGATCATGGACACCACCACCAATAACAATGGCGCTGCCGATAATACCGTGGGTGTGAAGCTGTTCGATCCCAGCGGCGCCAACTCCGAGATCTGGACCGATCATGCCGGCGCGGGCGAGAACCCCAAGACCGTCACCAACGAGTGGGTGCAGATGTGCATCAACCTGAGCGCCTACAGCGGCATTGACCTGAGCCAGATTGACAAGGTTCAGTTCGCGCTCTACTGGGCCGGCACGTACTACGTGGACGACATCACCTTCGAACCTTAAACCATACCTGCAAGATCACCGGGGCTTGCTGGCAATTGCCAGCAAGCCCCACTCTCCTGGTAAGGATAAGAGCCATGAAAAAGCATCCCGACGAGAACGAGAATAGAACGGTCAGCCGCAGAGATTTTCTGAAACTCGGCGGGCTGGTGGGAGCCACTTCCCTTTTGACTGCCTGCGGTGTGAACGCTACGCAAACGATGAATGCCACCGAAGAGCCAACTTCCACATCCACACCGACCCCCGACCCGCAACCGGTTCTGCGTTTTGCCCATATCTCCGATATGCACATCCAGACCAGTTACCAGAGCCAGCGCCTGGCCCGCGCCCTGCGCAATATCCAACTTCTGACTCCGAGTGTGGATTTCATTTTCAACGCAGGCGATTGCATTATGGATTCACTCTATGCCACCAAGGACGAGGCGCTGGAGCAATGGGGCCTTTTCCACGCCGGGCTCCCGGCGGATTTTCCCATCCCTGTCCACCACGTCATCGGCAACCACGATGTATGGGGCTGGGGACTCAACCCAGAACGACAGGCGGAATACCTGAACGACCCGCTCTTCGGCAAGGGACTGGCATTGCAGCAACTCGGCCTGACAAACCGCTATTATTCTTTTGATCGGAACGGCTGGCATTTCATCGTGCTCGACAGCATCCATCCCGCTATCGTCGATTCGGAACATCCTTACACCGGCAAACTGGATGACGAACAATTCGCCTGGCTGAAACAGGAACTCGAAACCGTTCCTCCGTCCACGCCGATCCTGGTGGTCTCGCACATCCCCATCCTGTGCGCCTGC
>VGNF01000130.1 GCA_016866195.1 Chloroflexota bacterium
TGTCGACGATGTCGTTGGCGGAGACAAGCTCGTGGGTCTCGTAGCAGCCAGGGATCCAGAAAAGGAATTGCCCGGGCCGGACGAACTATTCACGACCGGCACGATCGCCACGGTCCACCGGCTCCTACGCGCACCGGACGGTACTGTGCGGTTGTTGGTTCAAGGTATGGAGCGGTTCCGATTGGGTGAATTTGTCGAGGAGGAACCCTACTTGAAGGCTCGCATCCAGCCTGCACCGGAAACGCTTGAGGCCGGTTTGGAGATGGATGCCCTGGCACGAAACGCCCGCGATCAATTTCAACAAATCACCCAGATGATCCCCTCTTTTCCGGAGGAACTGGCCGGATCGATTACCTCGATCGAAGATCCCCTGCAAACCGCCTATACGATCGCCAATTTCCAACGGATGGACCTGAAGGATTCGCAGGAGATCCTGGAACTTGACTCTGTTATTGAAAAGTTAAAGAAACTGGTTGGCCTTCTGGTACGTGAAGCGGAGGTGTTGCAGCTTGGCCAGAAGATTCAAAATGAGGCGCGTGGGGAAATCGAAAAGGTTCAGCGGGAATACTTCCTGCGTGAGCAAATGAAAGCCATTCAACGGGAGCTGGGCGAACACGACGAGCAGGCGGCAGAGGCGGAAGAATTCCGCAAGAAGATCGAAGAAGCCAAGATGCCGGAAGAGGCGTTGAAACAGGCAAAGCGGGAACTCGATCGATTGTCCCGACTGCCAACCGCCGCGGCAGAATATGGGGTCATTCGCACTTATCTGGATTGGTTGGCCTCGCTGCCGTGGTCCAAAGCCACCCAGGACAATCTGGATATCGCCCACGCCAGGGAAATCCTGAATCAGGATCATTACGGTCTGGAAGATGTCAAGGATCGCATACTCGAGTTTCTCGCCATCCGGAAACTGCGGATGGATCGCAAGGATGATAAACGGGAAGTTTCCAAGGACGTCATTCGCAGGGAACGCGAAGGTGTGATCCTGTGTTTTGTTGGTCCGCCAGGGGTTGGGAAGACATCTCTAGGCCAGTCGATCGCACGTGCGATGGGACGCAAGTTCATCCGTGCCTCGCTTGGCGGGGTTCGTGATGAGGCGGAGATTCGCGGTCATCGGAGGACATACATCGGCGCAATGCCGGGCCGCATCCTGCAATCCTTGAGGCGGATCGATTCGTCCAACCCGGTTTTCATGCTGGATGAAGTGGATAAGCTCACATACGATTTTCATGGAGATCCAGCCTCCGCATTGCTGGAGGTGCTGGATCCTGAACAGAACACGGAATTCCGCGATAATTATCTTGAGGTTTCGTATGACCTATCCCAGGTGTTCTTCATCACCACCGCGAACACCCTGGAGACCATCCCCGGTCCGCTCAGGGATCGCATGGAAATCATCTTCCTGTCCGGTTATACGGATAATGAAAAACTCGCCATCGCCCGCGGCTACCTGATCCCGCGACAGATCCGTGAAAACAGTCTGCGCGAGACGGAAGTAACTTTCTCCGACGAAGCCTTGAGAAAGATCATCCGCGAATATACGCGCGAAGCCGGCGTGAGAAACCTGGAACGGAAGATCGGAGCCGTATGCCGTAAAGTGGGCACTCGCATAGCCGAAGGGAAAGGCGATCGGTTTGAGATTGTCCCGCAGACCATCGAGGAATACCTCGATCACCCAATCTATCTCGGGTCGGAGGAGATGAACAAACGCATCTCCATCCCCGGCGTCGTGCCTGGGCTGGCATGGACCTCCTTTGGCGGTGAGATCCTTTTCGTCGAAACGACGGCCATGCCGGGCGGCCGTGGGTTTCAGATCACTGGATCGGTTGGAAACATCATGCAGGAATCGGCACGCGCGGCGATGTCGTATGTCCGGTCGCGTTCAAGCCCGCTTGGATTGCCGGATGAATTCTTCAACAAATTTGACATACACATGCACATCCCAGCAGGATCCCAACCCAAGGATGGGCCCTCAGCTGGCGTGACCATGGCCACCTCCCTCGTATCCCTTGTTTCTGGCAGAAAGGTGAAACCCAATGTGGGTATGACAGGTGAGATCACCCTGAGAGGACAGGTGTTGCCCATTGGAGGGGTGAAGGAAAAGGTTCTCGCCGCGCATCGCAACGGATTGACAACGGTGATTTTACCGAAACGAAACGAAATGGATGTGGAGGATGTTCCCGAGGAGGTCCGCAAATCGATGCAGTTCGTATTTGCAGAATCCGTGGACGAGGTCCTTTCGGCTGCCCTTGAAAAACCGCAATCCAAGCCGCGCGAAAGCCGAAAGAACGGGAAGCAGATGAAAAGAGCCAAGGGTAACAAGGTCAGGAATCATGCCAAAAGTATTGCTCGCGGAAGATGATGTCACGATGGTGTCGCTTTTGAAAACCCTCCTGAAGATGGAGGGCTTCGAGGTGATCGTGTTACCCACGGATGCCGATGTGCCGGGTCTGATTCGCAGCGAACGACCGGATGTGATCCTGATGGATGTCCATTTATCGCGACAGAGCGGGTTGCAGATTCTGGATGCCATCCGCAGTTCAAATGACATTCACGATGTACGCATTGTTATGACCTCCGGAGCAAATGTCGGCGAAGAATGCATGAAGCATGGGGCTAATGGTTTCCTTCTTAAACCCTACATGCCGGATGACCTCGTTACCATGCTCAAGAAATCCATGAATTCCGGAAAAAAATCCCCGGGATGAAATTGAACGTCTGTATTCGCGAATTCAGCCTGTCTTCCGATTATCAGGCTGTTCTGGACTTGTGGAGCGGGGTGGAACAGGGGGTGAAGGTCGGCCGCTCGGATTCGCGTGGGGAAATTCAAAAGAAATTGGAAAGGGATCCTGATCTGTTTCTCGTTGCCGAGGAGGGTGGAGGGGTCGTCGGAACGGTGATGGGCGCGTTCGACGGTCGCCGCGGAATGATCTATCATCTCGCCGTGCGATCGGATGTCCGACGCCAGGGGATAGCCAGTTCCTTGATGAACGAGGTGGAAAGGCGCTTGATTGCCAGGGGATGTGTGAAATGTTACCTGCTAGTGTTTTCAGATAACCACGCTGCCGTCAAATTCTACGAAGGGTTGGGTTGGAAGGAGTTGACCGAAAACCGGATCCTGGGAAAGGAATTTCCACTTTGATCCGAGTTGGAATTCTTACTATTTCGGACCGCTCCTTTCGCAAAGAGCGTGAGGATGCAGCTGGTCCCGCGCTCGTGGAAATTGTCCAAGCGCGAGGTTGGCAGGTAGCCGTGCAAGGGATCCTGCCGGATGAAGAAAAGAGAATTCGGGAAACGCTGGCTGAATGGGCTCAAAGTTCAATAGTGGACATCATCCTCACCACTGGAGGAACAGGTTTTTCTCCGCGCGATGTAACCCCCGAAGCAACACGCAGGGTCATCGACCGCGAAGCTCCCGGGCTCGCCGAGGTGATGCGGGCTGAGAGCTTGAAAGCAACCCCGCATGCTATGCTCTCCCGGGCGGTGACCGGTATTCGTGGACGGTGCCTGATCGTCAATCTTCCCGGAAGTCCGAAGGCGGCCGGTGAATGCTTGCAGTCAATTTTTGCGGTGCTGCCTCACGCGGTTCAGTTGCTCAAGGGTGATGATTCGGCGGAGGCTTCGCATTAATTGATCCTGTTGACCATGGTCATAAGACAACCATAGGTCAGATGGTTTGCCTGGGACCTTCAAAGGGTTCTGGCGTTTGCGATTGAAGATCTTCCCTTTCTGTATTTTTGAAGGAGACCTGATGTGGGAAACCATCTAGTAGCCAAACAACATTAAATTGGCGGGCAAAAGCGGCTGAAATTCGCCGCTTTTGCCCTACATCTTCATGTTATTTGGGCACTAGTCGCAAACGGCGAACCATTGGTATAATGCGGCCGCAAAAAACCACCAACCGAGGAAATGGCAGGCATGATCGATGTAAATGAATTGCGCAAGGGCGTCACATTCGAACTGGACGGAAATATCTACAAAGTTGTGGATTACAGTCACAACAAAACCGGGCGCGGCAACGCAACCATCCGTGTGAAGGCGCGGAATTTGCTGACGGGCGCGAACATCGAACGGACATTCAATTCCGGGCTGTCCGTTCAGGATGTACGGCTGGATTATCACAATGTTTCCTACCTGTACCAGGATGGCGATCTGTTTTATTTCATGGATAGTGAAACCTTCGATCAGCCAGCCGTAGGACGCGAGGCGCTCGGCGAGAGCGCGGTATTCCTCAAGGAGGGCATGGAGGTAAAACTCACATTTTACAAAGGGAAGGCTATAGACGTCGAACTGCCCACCTCCGTGGATCTCAAGGTCGTGGAAGCGGAAATGGCTATTCGAGGGGATACCGCAACCGGCGTCACCAAGAAAGTGACGACCGAAACCGGGATTCAAGTTCAGTGCCCGAATTTCGTCAATGTTGGCGATATCATTCGGGTGGACACACGCACAGGAGAATACATCACCCGCGTCTAGGCGAGTGTCCATCCATGAGAACACCTGCAGGTCAGGAATGCCCCCATTTCTACGGGGATTACTATCGCGGACGGAACACAGAAGAGTGCCGCCTGCTCAAGCTGGAAGGATTACCCTGGACACGCAACCTGTGCAAGTCATGCCCCGTTCCGGGCATCGCGAGGGCGAATTCGTGCGCTCACATGACCTTGAAACCATCGATCACGCGCCCGTTTTACGCCTTGTTCCAATCTCGGATTCAAGTAACAGCTTACTGTCAGAAAGCCGCCCGAATGGTGAAAGAACCTCATATTGGCTGCGGAGAATGCCACATCCTTCCGTTTGAAGTGCGAATAGGCGAATGAATCAAGGGTCTTGCCAGGGGGAGAGACGGTGATCAATGAAATGAACTTGACACTCCTGCTCGATCTCGATGGCACATTGCTCGACACGAAAATGGATCATTTTATTCCGGCCTATTTCCAGGCGCTGGCGGATGAATTCCAATCCATAGTCCCTTCCGAGGTGCTGGTTCGGGCTTTGATCGCCGGGACGAATCGGATGAACGAAAGCGATGATTTTTCCTCCACCCTTGAACAGGTATTTTCGGAGGAATTCTATTCGAAGATCAATGTTCCCCGCGCGGACCTGGAGGAATCGATCGATCATTTTTATGATCGGGTATTTCCAACCCTTTCCCATCTGACCGAGCGGATGGCTGCTTCACGACCGTTCGTCGAATGGGCGATCTCCCAGGATTTTCGGCTGGCTGTTGCGACCGATCCCCTTTTCCCACGCAAGGCCACACTCCACCGACTGCGCTGGGCGGGATTTGAACCGGAGCAGTTCGAATTGGTTTCCAGTTTCGAGCATTTCCATTTCTCCAAGACCCAGCCGGCGTATTATGCCGAGATGCTCGGACGACTGGGCTGGCCGGACGGTCCGGTCCTGATGGCCGGAAATGATTACCATCGGGATATCCTCCCGGCTCGGTCGCTCGGATTGCCGGTGTTTCATGTTCAATCCAACCCTGATCCCACCCGCCAGAGCGGCATTCCGACCGGCGACCTCGAAGGACTACGGTCGTGGATCGAAAAGCAGGAAGCAAGGACCCTGCTGCCTGAATATCGATCGAAGGATTCGGTCATGAGCATTCTGATCGCCACTCCGGCGATACTCTCGGGATTAGCGATGAATCGATCTTCCGAGGCATGGTCGAAGAAACCTTCTCTGCAAGAGTGGTCGATGGGAGAATTGATCTGTCATTTGCGAGATACAGAGAGGGAGATCCATCACATGCAACTGGACCTATTCGACGAGGAGGGAGATCCATTCATTCCACGGCCGGATACGAGCGTGTGGGCAAGCCTGCGGGATTACTTTCATGAGGACGGTTCGCAAGCTTTAATGGCGTTTATGGTTGCGCGGCGCGAGACCCTTCATCGGCTGAGAGCATTGCCCTCTGCGTCATGGAACAGAAAGGCGCGCCATGCGATTTTCGGTCCCACATCCTTTCTCGAAACAGTGGGTTTCATGGCGGACCATGACCGTATGCATGCGCAGCAAGCCTGGGCGATCCAGAACGAGTCTGGCATCCGGCCTGCGCCTCCAATCCATTGAGGCGGTGTTAAGATAGATATTCCAAGGTAAGTATTCGAACTTTATTGTCGGCAGAGGATAAGGAGTGCGAATGAGGCGAAGAGTAGTTGTCACCGGGCTCGGATGCATAAGCCCGGTTGGGAACAATGTGGATCAAACATGGAAAGCGTTGTTGGAGGGCGAATCAGGAGCAGCCCCAATCACCGCCTTTGATGCCAGCCAGCATAAGACAAAATTTGCCGCGGAAGTGAAGCGATTTGACGCCGTCGCCCTCTTCGGACAACGGGACGCAAGAAAAATGGATCGGTTCACACAATTCGCCATTGCGGCGGCGATGGAAGCTCTCGCGCAGTCGAAATTCAAGGTGGATCAATCGAACTGCGACCGTGTGGGCATTCTCATCGGCACAGGCATAGGCGGAATCCTTACCCTGCTTGAACAATATGAGGTCATGAAGGAACGCGGACCGGACCGCGTCAGCCCTTTTTTGATCCCGATGATGATCTCGGACAGCGCAGCCGGGAACCTGGCGATCCGAATCGGAGCGCGCGGTCCCAACATGTCCATCGCAACAGCTTGTGCATCCGGAACGAACGCCCTGGGAGAAGCCACGGAGATGATTCGCCGCGGTGTTGCGGATGTAATGATCGCCGGAGCATCGGAGGCGGCAATCACCCCCGTCTCGATGGCGGGGATGAATGTGATGACGGCACTTTCCACGCGGAATGACGACCCAAAGAAAGCCTCCCGTCCTTTTGACAAGAATCGCGATGGTTTTCTCATGGGCGAAGGATCGGGAATTCTGATGCTTGAGTCGCTTGAGCATGCCCGGGCGCGCGGGGCGGATGTGCTATGTGAATTCAGCGGTTATGGAACCACGGATGACGCCCATCATGTCTCCGCCCCGGCTGAAAACGGTGCCGGCGCGGCGAACTCCATGCGCCTTGCGCTGGAGGATGCCAACCTTCGAGCTCAGCAGATCAGTTATATCAACGCCCATGGAACCTCCACTCCATTGAACGACCGGAGCGAGACTGCCGCAATCAAGACGGTTTTTGGCGAGCACGCATACTCCGTCCCCATTTCCTCGACCAAATCGATGACAGGCCATTTACTGGGCGCCTCGGGCGCGGTGGAGGCAGTGGTCTGTGCGATGACCCTACAACAGAACATCCTGCTCCCCACGATCAATTATGAAAACCCCGATCCTGATTGCGATCTTGATTACGTGCCGAACACCCCTCGCCCGGTCAAGGTTGAACATGTGATGTCGAATTCATTTGGATTCGGGGGACACAACGCCACGTTGATCCTGAGCCGCTTCCACAACTAAAGGAGCCTGAATGCCATTTGCCCATATCACGGGTTGGGGCATGAGCGTGCCCGAACCGGTGCTCACAAACGAGGATATTGCAAAGATCGTGGATACCAACGATGAATGGATTCGCGAGCGGACAGGCATCCGCGAGCGGCGAATCGCCCGTGAAACCGAATTCCCCTCTACGTTGGGGGTGGAGGCCAGCCTCAAGGCGCTCGAGGTGGCGAACCTGGCTCCCAAGGATATTGAGCTGGTCATTTGCACCTCATCGTCGCCGGAATATATTTTTCCCGCCACCGCATGCGTCATTCAGGATGAAATCGGCGCGTCCAAGGCTGGAGCCTTTGACTTGCTCGCTGCATGTACCGGTTTCATCTATGCCACGAACATGGCAGCCCAGGCGATTCGCAGCGGATCGATAAAAAATGCCCTGGTCGTTGGAACGGAAACCCTCTCCCGATTTGTGAATTGGAAGGATCGCAGCACCTGCATTCTTTTTGGGGACGGGGCGGGAGCATTTGTTCTGCAAGCCAGCGAAAAACCGGGCGGAGTTATTTCGTCCGTCATGCATTCAGACGGTTCCGGCGCGAACTCGCTGATCCTGCCGGCTGGAGGCGCGCGTTTGCCGGCCACCGAAGCAACCGTGCACGAGGGCAAACATTACATTCACATGGATGGGAAGGAAGTATTTCGATTTGCAACACGGGTCATGGGGCAGGCGACCCGGGAAGCCCTCGACTTGGCCGGATTGACCACCGATGATGTGCAGTGGATCATCCCTCATCAGGCGAACTATCGTATCATCGCCACGGCAGCCAAGTACCTGAAGATGCCGCTGGATAAATTCGTGATCAACGTGGACCGTTACGGAAACACTTCAACCGCATCCATCCCGATTGCCGCCATCGAAGCCTTTCAAAAAGGGCAAATCAAGAATGGAGACAAGGTGGTATTCGTAGGTTTTGGGGCCGGCTTGACCTGGGGCGCTTTGGTAGCCGAGTGGACCGGTCCGCTGGCTGTTGCCAGAAAACCCGTTCACCCCGAACGGTATCGATTCTTCGCGCGTATTCGTTCCTGGGCTCGCAGAATTGGTCGGATCATCGAAGGATTGTTCGCGCGCAAGGAGCTATAATCGCCGCTAACATCGATCCGTGGTACGATATGTCCAAATACAACAAAGGAGTCGGGTATGTTTCGATTAGGCGGTTGGGAATGGATCATCATCCTTGTGATCATCATTCTGATCTTCGGGCCGGGCAGGATTGGAAAGATCGCCGGCGAGCTTGGGCGCAGCATTAAGTCCTTTCGGGAGGGATTGGGCAGCAAGGAGAAGGATGAGCCCGATAATAAGGATGAAAGCGGATAGCTTGAATAGGGAAGGCTGCCAGTTCGGCAGCCTTCTTCTCAATAATCGAACTCGCGTATGTCCTTGTCGCGCATCAATCCATTTACGAACCGGTCGTGGCTTGCAGGGGAACCCATGGTGTGCCAGATGCTGACGATCGATTTTTCCGTCTTGGTTTGATGGTATTCATAGATACGGATCGAGCAATCATTGAAAGCCCGTTCCAGGCGCGTTAATTTTCTGAGATTATCCCCCTTGATCACGATTCGATAGGTGCGCGTTTCACGTATTCGATCGATCTGCGCTTCGAGGAAGGGAAAGACGATCAGCACCAGGATCGTGACCACGGTTGCGCTCAGGACAAAGTACAACTCTCCGGCGCCGATCCCCATGCCAAGCGCGGAGGACAACCAGATGGTGGCAGCTGTCGTCAGTCCGGCGATGCGGCCGCCCTCACGCACGATCGCCCCGGCCCCGAGGAAACCGATGCCGGTGACGATGTTGGCGGCGATGCGCGTCCGGGAGTTATCGGGGTCCATGCTGATCGAGAAGATCGTGAACAGGGCCGAGCCAACGGTGATCAGGATGATTGTACGAAAGCCGGCAGCCTTGTCCTGAAACTCACGCTCAGCTCCGACGATTCCCCCAACCAATACCGCCAGTCCCAGTTTGATCATGTTTTCGATATAAAATTCCATGGTCACTCCTGTGTGTTCAATTGTTTTTGGAATACATCGAGGTCCGAGGTTGGTTGCTTGCATACGAACGATTCGCACACATAGGCTGTTGAGCCCCCGTTGATAAGGGGACGATCGTATAAAAGCATTGGGCCGGAATCCGAGGGAGGATAGGTCGAGGCAGCCACGACGGCATGGGGGCGATAGGAATCGCGCGCGATGCGGATGAATGACTGAAAAGACTCCCCGGATCGATCCCCTAGGATCGCGACCTGCTTGACCGGCTGCGAGGCGAACTCAAGAGCCGAGAGCCAGCGACCAAAACCAAGCGGATATCTCACTGCGAGGCTGGATGCGGATGTTCCAGCCTTTTCAGCGAGATCACGATAATGCTCGCGACCGGTAAAGGCAGCCAGTTTCAATAGCGCCTCGCAGGCCAATGAATTCCCCGAGGGGGTGGCGTTGTCCTGAAAGTCCTTCGGTCGGAAAAGTAACAATTCCTGGTCATGGGGAGTATCGAAGAAACCACTCTGGGGGTCGTTGAATTTTTCGATCATTTCGTCCGTCAGTTCGCAGGCCGCTGTAAACCAGCTGTTATTGAAGTCGGTTTGATAGAGCTCCAGCAATCCTAGTATCAGCGCTGCATAATCCTCCAAATAAACTTTTT
>VGNF01000131.1 GCA_016866195.1 Chloroflexota bacterium
CCATCAGGTGGAGACAAGTCCGCTGGTTGAAGAAAGGGCACCCTTGATTCATTCTGCCATGCCCCGGATTGCCTATCCACAAATTCGAAGCCGCGGCACCTTTGGCGGCAGCCTCTCACATGCCGATCCCTCAGCTGAACTTCCGTCCCTGAGCGTGGCATTGGACGGGAAATTCCGTCTTCGCAGCCGAAACGGCGAACGCTGGGTGCCTGCCAGCGAGTTCTTTGTCGGGTTGCTCACAACCGTTATGGAACCGGAAGAACTATTGGTGGAGGTCGCGCTGCCTCCCCTGCCGCCGCGATCCGGCTGGTCATTGATGGAAATTGCCCGGCGCCCCCACGACTTCGCCATGATCGGCATCGCCGCGGTGGTCACCATCGACAAGAAGGGGCTCTGCCAGCAAGCCCGTATGGTGTTCATCAGCGCCGGCGAACGCCCCATGGTTGCCAAGAAAGCGGCAGAATTGCTCAAAGGACAGGCACCCACTCTGCAGGCTTTCCAGGCGGCAGCTGAAGTTGCCATTTCCGAAGAGATCGATCCCAGTAGTGACATCCATGCCACAGCCGAGTTTCGCCGTCATCTGGCGAAGGTCCTTACACAGCGCGCCCTCGCGCAGGCATTCCAGCGTGCTGTGGAAGAAAGGGAATGAGGAGCAGCCATGAAGACAACCGCGCAAAATCTGTTCGACCTTTCTGTAACAGTAAATGGCACCCGCTATGAACAGGCGGTCGAGCCGCGTACACTTTTAAGTGACTTTCTACGCCACGAGCTTGGATTGACCGGCACACATGTCGGTTGCGAGCACGGCGTCTGCGGAGCCTGTACCGTCCTGTTGAACGGCGAATCCGTACGCTCCTGCCTGATGTTTGCAGTCCAAGCTCATGGCCGTGAAATAACCACTGTCGAGGGTCTGGGAACCATCGAAAAACTTCACCCCATCCAGGAAGCCTTCCACGAGGCACACGGCCTGCAGTGCGGATTTTGCACTCCCGGCATCCTGACCACCGTGGTGCCATTTCTGGAGCAAAATCCCCATCCAAGCGAGGAGGAAATTCGCGAGGCGATTTCGGGCAACGTATGCCGATGTACGGGGTACCAGCACATTGTGGACGCCATCAAGCTGGCCTCAGACAGGATGAATAAGTAACCGAACGGTCTTCCTCGATCATCGTTCAACAACACAGGAGAAGAGCTGTGGAAAAAAAACTCATTGGAAAACGCATCGTGCGCAATGAAGATCCCCGCTTGCTGACCGGCCAGGCTCAATTCGTGGATGATGTTGAAATCCCCGGCATGCTCCACGCTGCCTTTCTGCGCAGCGACCATGCCCATGCCCGTTTGTCAAGCCTGGACGTGTCCGCGGCACGCCGGTATCCGGGTGTTGTCGCCGTCTTTACAGCGGAGGATATGGGTGAGGATTGGAGTCCGGGCCCGCCTTTGGTTTCGCCTCCACCCACCGTCAAGGATGTGGTCTTCCATTCCCGCCGTCAGGTACCACTCGTCAAGGATAAGGTCCGTCATGCTGGCGAGGCGATCGCATTGGTCATCGCCGAAAGCCGCTACATTGCGGAGGACGCGGTTGAAGAGATCGAACTCGAACTCGAACCGCTGCCGGCTGTGCTGGATCTGGAAAAAGCCCTTGAAGCGGAAAGCTGCCTGGTGCACGAAGATCTGGAGTCGAACCTTGCCGCCCGCCTGTTCCAAAAGAAAGGGAACTATGAAGCCGCCCGCAAGGAGGCCGGCCTGGTCGTCAGGAGAAGGATTGTGATCGAGCGCGGCGCGGCGGCCGCCATGGAAAATCGCGGGATTGTTGCCCATTGGGACGCGAAGAGTCAGCACCTTACTATGTGGGATACCACCCAGGCGCCGATCCCAATTCGAAATGGCACAGCGGCGCGGCTGGGACTGTCCGAGCATCAGGTGCGGGTCATTGCACCTTTCATCGGCGGAGGTTTTGGTCCCAAGATCATGATGTTCTACCCGGAGGAGATGCTGATCCCCTGGGTGGCGATGAAACTCAACCGCCCGATCAAGTGGATCGAGGACCGTCGCGAAAACTTCTATGCCACCACCCAGGAACGAGGGCAGGTGCACGATGTCGAAATAGCCCTAAGCCGCGACGGGCAGATTCTGGGCTTGAAGGATGATTTCCTGCATGACACAGGCGCGTACGATCCATATGGCCTGACGATTCCGCTCAACACGCAGTCGCATGTCATGGGCGGGTATGACATCAAGAATTTCTCCTCCGATTTCAAGGTGGTCTTTACCAACAAGACGATCGTCACTCCCGTCCGAGGAGCCGGGCGCCCTCAGGGTATTTTCATCATCGAACGCATATTGGATATCGCAGCCGCGGAATTGGGGATGGACCGGGTGGAAATCCGCAAGCGCAACCTGATCCCTCCTCAGGCATTCCCTTATCAGCACGAAATCATTGACCAGGCTTTCGCACCCCTGATCCTGGATAGTGGAAATTACAAGGTGGTCGTGGACAAAGCCCTGGAAATGATCGGCTACGAGGCGTTCGTCAAGACGGAACAACCCCGCCTTCGAAAGGAAGGGAAATATGTGGGTATTGGCATCGCCCCATTCATCGAGACCACCGGTGTGGGTCCCTATGAAGGTGCGCGGGTGACGATCGAGGCCAGTGGGAAGGTCAATGTAGCCACCGGCATAGGAACCCAGGGGCAGGGGCACTTCACCTCCTTTGCCCAGATCGTCGCAGAACAATTGGGTGTGAAAGTGAGCGATGTGCGGATTGTGACCGGCGACACCGCCGAATTCCATTGGGGAACCGGCACGTTTGCGAGCCGGGGAGCTGTGGTCGCAGGCAATGCCGTCCATGCCGCCTGCACTCTTGTACGGAAAAAAGTATTAAAACTGGCCAGCAAGGTATTGGAAGCGCCCGAGGGTGAATTGGAACTCGATAACGGCCTGGTACGGGTGGCGGATATCCCCCAGAAGTCCATTCGACTGGGGGAATTGGCCATGCTGGCGAATCCGCTGCGAGGCGCGGTCGAACCCGGCACCGAACCCGGCCTGGAATCCACCGCGTATTTCGGTCCACAATATGGCGCGACCGCCTTTGGGGGCCATGCCATGATCCTTGAGCTGGATCCTGAGACAATGATGGTCACGATCAAACGCTACGTTGTGGCGGAAGACTGCGGTACGGTTCTCAATCCGCTGATCCTGGAGGGTCAGATCCATGGAGGAGTCTCCATGGGGATTGGCAACTCCTATTATGAAAAACTCCATTTCGATGAGAATGGTCAGCTGCTCAACGCCTCCTTTGCAGATTACCTGCTTGCCTCGTCCACCGAGATGCCGCGCGTAGAAGTCGCTCACCTCGAAACGCCCTCCTCGCTGAATGAACTGGGGTCCAAGGGAGCCGGCGAAGCCGGAGCGATCCCTGTGCCTGCGCTATTCGCCCAGGCACTTGAGAACGCGCTGCATGACAGGAAACTTGAAATCCTGGAAATGCCTCTCAGCCCGAACCGTCTTTTTGAATTGATACATGCAAAGGAGACACAATGAGAATACAGGGCGAGTACACCTTCGACGGTCCGCGGGAAGCCGTCTGGGTCCTGGTGCGTGATCCCGAAGTGCTGGCATCCTGTCTGCCGGGCACTCAAAGTGTAAAAAAGGTGGGTGAAAACAAATACTCAGGCGAGATCCAGGTCCGCATCGGGCCGATTACCGGGGTCTTCGCAGGTGATCTCTTTGTTACCAATGAAGTCCCACCCGCAAGCTGCACCCTGACCGTGGAAGGAAAGGGAAAGGTTGGATTCTTAAAGGGCACTGGCAATATTGACATGATCGATTTAGGTGGGAATAAAACCCTGATGAAATTTACTGGCGAAGTGCAAATCGGCGGCAAGGTAGCCAGCGTCGGGCAGCGCCTGTTCGACACGGTGAGCAGAGGCATGATCAAACAAGGACTGGACAAGTTGAACGAAATCCTGCAGGCACGGATTGCGGAAAAATAACGCCCTGGCATTCCCTTACGCTCTCACAAGTGGATGCATCCTGATTGACATAATACCCATAGTCTTGTAACATCGATGGTGATTCGGAATGGCATCAAGGTATTTTAAGACATGGAAACTCTGAAATTGAGTCATGCAAATAGAACATGCCATTCACAGGATTCATGGGACGAAAGGAGGATACCGGCAAATCTCTTGAAGGAAACGTTTCAGTCCATGTAGCCGATTCCAAACAATCTTGAAGGAGGCTGTTATGAAGGTGAGCAAGTATTTTATTCTTGCGGCTATGCTGTTGATAGCCAGCATGACGATCGGGGCCTGCGCGCCGGCCACGCCTGCGGTCGAGCCGACCGAAGCCCCTGCGCAACCAACGGACGTGGCGGCACCGCCGGCAGGCGAGGAACCGCAGTCCCTCACCCTGGCAATCGAACATTTCAGCGTCATCGAAGGCACAACCTGGTCCGGCGCTCACGACCGGGCCGGTGCGCGCATCGCTGAAAAATATCCCAATGTCGAATACGTGTACCGGGAAGAGGTCGGTCCGGATCTCTCGGTGCCCTTCGCCGAAGAGTTGATCGCCGATGGGGCGAACATCGTCGTTGGCAATGCCGAGTTCATGGGCATGCCGCTGAAGGATATCGCCGACCAGTATCCAGACGCGACTTTCGTATCCATCATCGCCAGCGATGTGTCGACAAAGGACAATTTCATCCGCATCTTCCCCAGGCAATACCAGGCACTGTATCTGGAAGGGTTGATCGCCGGAGCATTGACTGAAACGGGCAATATCGGCATCGTTTCGGCATACCCGAATATTCAGGTGATCCGGCGTACAGCCGGTTTCTATCTCGGTGTGATGGATGCCGCGGAACTGCTTGGCAAAGAGATCAATGTATACGTCAAGTATTCAGGCGACTGGTACCTGCCCCAGGAAGAGCGGGATATCGCCGCCACTCTGGTGGATCAGTATGATGTCGATGTGATTACACAGCAGACCGATTCGGGCTCCCCGCTGGATGTTGCGACCGAGAAGGGCATCTGGTTCGTGGGGAAGGACATGGACATCGTGGGCGAATATGGCTGGTCCACCACCGACACCGTGGCCGTATCCTTTGACACCCGTTGGGAAGTGCTCTATGACAAGATCATTCAGGCCCTCCTGGCAGGTGAGAAACCCGAGAAAATTCTGTACCTGGGCATGGAATCCTCCATGACGCTCGCCGATGGCACCGAGGAGTTGACGGTTGACATCATGAACGACGGCAAGGTGGGCATCGAAGCCATCAGCCCTGCGGCATTGCCTTTGATCCCGCAAGAGATCGTTGATCTTGTGGAACAGCGCAGGACGCAGATGATCGCTGGCGAGTGGGATCCCTTCACCGAGCACGCTTTTGTCAGTAATGGCACCGGCCTGGAGTTGGAAGGCACGCCCATCCCCGCGGCCGGGACAGAGGTCAAGGCGGCTGGTGTGGAACCGACCGTCGTGTGGCTGCTCTCCCAGTTCAATTTCGACCTGCAAGGCATGACCATATTGGAGTAAGCCAGCCTTCATCATCGCGCAGATGATGAATTGCTTGCGATAATCGCCAACGTGAGGCCTCATTCACAGTGGAGATCCGGGTGGTGGGGCCTCATCTTTAACCTAGGCGGAAAAATTCTGAGTATCGGGGTGGTTTCAAGACCCCCCGGCCTGTGCTACGGGTCGGTTTTCAGCAAATTCAATCAGAAGATCTGAATTGCGAGGCAGGTAGAGAAAATGCTCCCGGAAAGCATAAAACATGGCGACACAGTATTGGAAGCCAGGGGGATCACCAAGAGGTTCCCCGGTGTCCTTGCCAACGATCAGATCGATTTCGAGATAAAAGCCGGCGAGATCCACGCCATCCTCGGGGAGAACGGCGCCGGGAAAACCACACTGATGAATATCCTGTTCGGGTTGCACCAGCCCGATGAGGGTGAACTGTACCTATACGGGAAGAAGGTCAATTTCAAATCCCCGCTGGACGCGATCGGCCTGGGAATCGGTATGGTTCATCAGAACCGCAAATTGATCCCTGCCCATACGGTGATCGAAAACATCATTCTCGGGCATCCGAGGGCGGGAGCCATCCTGAACCTGAAGCGGGCGGGCAGGGAGATTACAGAGCTCTGCGACAAGTACGGGTTTAAGATTGACCTCAAGGCAAAAGTCTGGCAACTTTCGGAGGGGGAAAAGCAGGTTGTGGAAATCCTTAAAGCCCTGTATCGCGGCGCCAAGATTCTGATATTGGATGAACCGACTTCAGCGCTTGCCCCGCCGGAAATCAAGAGATTGTTGGATTCGATAAGAATCATGACCGTCGACGAACTCGCCATCGTACCTTTCATTACACACAAGCTCCCCATCGTATTTGAAATCAGCGAACGGGTGACGGTTCTCAGGCGTGGAAGGGTTTCTGCCCGTTTGGCAACAACGGAAACAACGCAAAAGGGGTTGGCCAGGGAGATGGTGGGACGGGATGTCATTTTCCGAATGGAACAGATGACGGTGGAGAAGGGAAAATCCATACTCCATGCAGAGAATCTGGTTGCCTTCAACGATAAGGGTGTTTTAGCCCTGAAGGATGTCTCCTTTTCCGTGCAGGAGGGGGAGATCTTCGGGATCGCAGGGGTTTCCGGCAATGGTCAACAGGTGCTCGCCGAGGTTCTGGCTGGCCTGCGAAAGCCGCAGGGGGGCAAGGTGATCCTGGACGGAGCGGACATCACACATTCCTCCACATTGGATTTTTGGATGAAAGGCATCGGGTATATTCCCTCGGAACGTATCGATGTGGGGTCGATCGGGGAGTTTTCGCTTGCCGAAAATTTCACCATGAACTATTACTTCGACGATCGTTTTTCCAGAGGCGGGATCGTTGATTACAAAGAAATCAGGAGACTCACCGAACAAATGATCTCCGAGTACGATGTCGCAGCTCCGGGCCCGGATACCACGGCAAAAAGCCTTTCCGGAGGCAATCTCCAGAAATTAATCCTGGCCCGGGTGCTTTCACGCAAACCGCGGCTGTTGATCGCGAACCTGCCAACCCAGGGGCTGGATATCGGGGCAACGGAATTTGTCCAGAAAAAGATCATGGAGGCGAAGAAGGAAAAAGCCGGCATCCTGCTCATCTCGGAGGATCTGGATGAAGTATTGTCCTTGAGCGACAGAGTGGCTCCGATGTACGAGGGCGAGTTTATGGGCATCATCCCCGGCGGGGAGGCAAGAAGGGAGTTGGTTGGAGCGATGATGGCAGGCCTGAAACCGAAGGTGGAACAGCTATGAAACTTGGCAGCTTCGAAGTGAAACTCGAAAAAAGGGTGGCCTTGCGCGGCTGGGAAGCAACCCTGATCTCGATCTTCGCCATCCTCTTTGCCCTGGTGGTCTTCAGCTATATTTTCTTGCGCGCCGGGGTGGATCCGCTGACCGGATACAAAGCCATATTTTCCTACGCCTTCACCAGCTCGTTTGGCCTGCCTCTGACAATCAACAGATTCATATTTCTTCTGTTGTGCACGTACGCCTTTATCATTCCCATGCGGGCCGGACTTTGGAATATTGGAATGGCGGGCCAGCTTTATGCGGGAGCGCTATCCGCCTTTGCAGTTGCATATGCCTTCGGTGCAAAAACATCCCAAAATGCAGTTCTTCCAGCGGGGCTTGTCATTCCGTTGATGATCGCCGCCGCGATCCTGGGCAGTGCAGCGATCGGAGCCATTGCCGGTTTTCTGAAGGGCAGGTTCAATACCAATGAGATCGTGGTGACCATGATGATCAACTTCATCACGTACTGGGTGGTGGCGCGCATGATCAAGGAAGGAGGTCTCTTCATGGGCGCAAGCGGGGAAGGAGATGGCTTTAAGTTGCCCGAATCCATTTACGCACCCCTGATCGAAGGCGTACCCTTCACGTTATTCATCGCCCTGGGCCTGGCCCTTTTGCTGTTTTTTCTATTTGCCAAAACGAGCATTGGATATCAAATCAAGGCTTACGGGAAAAGTCCGGCGGCGGCCAAGTATGCCGGTATCAGCCCGTTCAATATTCCACTCCTGGTATTCATCCTGGGGGGGTTGATCGCAGGTTTGGCGGGATACCATTATTTCGCGGCGGTCCCCGGCGTCTACAAAATCACCAAGAACTACGGTGAGTTTGGAGATCTGGCATTCTATGGGATCATCTGCGGGTTGATCTCCCAGGGAAATTCATTGGCCGCGATCCCCATCGCGCTGCTCTTCGGGGGATTAACGAACGGCGGTCGATTTGCCCAGGGCAAACTCAAGCTGGGTTTTGGCATCGACTACGCCCTGCTCGGCGTTCTCATGATCACCCTGGTTGCCTTCCAGTTCTTTTATCGTTACAGGATCGTATGGGTAAGGACACCAGGAAAGGAGGCAAGCGATGTGGGAATTCATGGTTAGAAGCCTGGATGCCTCGACGATTTTTACCATCGCCGCGCTCAGCGAACTCCTTGGCCAGCGTTCAGGGATCCTCAATGTTGGCGTGGAAGGCGTAATGCTTTTTGGCGCTACGATCGGCTTCATGGTCGCTCAAACCACAGGGAGTTATCTGCTCGGCTTCCTGGCGGCCATGGCGATCGGAGGCCTGATCGGCCTGATACACGGTTTCTTTTCGATCACGCTGGGGAGCGATCAGGTCGTAAATGGGATGGGAATCTGGATCCTGGGTTTCGGTCTGACCACCTACATCGGTTATCCATACACCGGCCCATTGGGTATGGAGCGGATACCCGATATCCTTGGCCTTTCCCCGTTCTTTTTCGTCGGTCTTGCCCTGATCATCATCGCCTGGTTCGTGCTGACCAAGACAAGCCTGGGTTTGAGGATACGATCGGTGGGGGAGAATCCCTCCGTGGCGGAAGTGTCGGGGATAAACGTCGCCCGAACACGGTACCTGAGCGTCACCACCAGCGGGATGCTGATGGGGTTTGCAGGGGCAATATACTCGCTGGATTATAATCCGGTCTGGAGCAATGATTTCCTCATGGGTTGGGGATTTATTGCACTCGCCCTGGTCTTTTTCTCCATGTGGCATCCGTTTATTCTGCTTGGCGGCTCCATCCTTTTTGGAACCTTGTGGCAGCTTTCGCTCAATCCTCAGCTGGTGCTCCCCGATGTTCTTTCCAGGTATATCTGGAGGACTGTACCCTTCGCCATAACCATTGGAGTCCTGGTGCTCATGTCCACGAAATGGTTCAGTTCCAGGTGGGGCGCGGCCAAGCCTGAAGCTCTCGGGCTGCCCTATGAAGAAAAGGGGTGAGGTGGAAATTCCGGCAACCCCACCATCGGATCGACCCCATCCATCACACAGGAAAGTAGCACAACCATGAAATTCATTGATTTGACAATTCCCCTCGGTGTTGCGACCCCCCCATGGCCCACATACGAACCGCTGCAACTGAAGTACTTCAAACGCCTTGCGCCCAATGGAGCCAATGGGCAGGTGCTCACCCACTCCAATCACCTTGGCACCCACCTGGACGGTGAGATCCATTTCCATACACCGGGCAAGGACATCGCCTCGCTGGAAATGGATTATCTGGTGCATGACGCGGCCATTGTCGATTTGAGCGACATCTGCGGTGATTACGATGTGTACACCAGCAAGATGATCGAGGAGCGCGTCGAGGTGCGCGAGGGAGATATTCTCATCATCCACACCGGCTACCATCACTTCGGCTGGGACATGCCCACCGCCAATGAGGTCCGCTACATGGTCATGCACCCCGGCCCGGACCGCGAATTCGCCGATTGGGCCAAGGCCAAGAAACTGCGCTGGATCGGCGTGGACTGCGGCAGTGCCGACCATCCCATGAACACCATCATCCGCGACTGGATGCCGCGCCAGGCCCGACAGGCGGACAAGGTCTTCAAGAAGAAGTACGGCATGCCGCTGGCGGATTTCTTCGACGACACCAAGTACCAGCTCATGCACCTGGAGATGTTCCCGTTTA
>VGNF01000132.1 GCA_016866195.1 Chloroflexota bacterium
GGGGAGGGAATTGTGGAGCGCACTCCGTCGCGCAGCACCTGGGCGTCTGGCGAGGCGAGCTTCTTCAAGGCCGCCAGCGCCTTTTCCGCACGCTGCTCCTGAATAATCCCCAGGACCGCATTTAATACCACGATCGCCATAATCGCCGCCGCCTCGATGTAATCACCCAACAGGGCGGAGATGACAGATGCCACGATCAACAGGATCACGACAAAATTGTTCAATTGATCCCAGAGCATGGCGAGGAAACCGGGTCGCGGAGCCTCGCGCAGCTGGTTGGAACCGTAAAGTGCGAGGCGCCTCTCCGCCTCGGCTGTGGACAAGCCCTTGGCATGCACTTCAAGGTGTCGCAAGACTTCCCCGGCTTCAAGCGCGTGCCATTCCTTTTGGGCCGGTTGTTCAAACGTCATTCCAATACTCCTCGATCGGATTCGTGGGTGAACCAAAATTAAACGAGACCACCACGCCGTGGTGATGGTCTCGCCTGACGCCCCAAAGCGCCCGGGTTGCCGAAGGTCCATCCCATGGAACCCTGTCTTGACGACAACACGTCCTGCCGCGGATAGGGGCAGGCGGCTACTCCCCAATCACCCAAAGTGTATCTACACGGAAGGGGATTGTCAAGCGGACCAGTGCGCAGGCAACCATAAATTGGCGAATAAAAGCGGCAATATTCATCTGTTTTTGTCCTACCTCTTCATGGTGTTTGGACGCTGGGGATATATGTCACAGGAAGAGGGTACAATTCAGGCCATGTTTCATCCCAAAACCTCTCTTCGCCATTTCTTCATTGCGCTTCTGGCAATCATCGCTCTCACTTTTCTTGGACCGGAAGAAAAGTCGTTGGGATCCAATGTGCGCGTGGTGTACCTGCACGGGGCTTGGGTTCTGGCAGCCGAGATGGCTTTCCTGGCGGCTGCCGTTGCCGGGTTTCTTGGTTTGATTCTGAAACGGGAGTCCTTCCATGCATGGTCGGCCGCGCTCGGCCGTACGGGAATCCTCTTCTGGATCTCTTATTTGCCACTTTCCTTGTGGGCGATGCAGACGAACTGGAATGGGCTCTTCCTGGCTGAACCGCGCTTTCGCCTGGCATTGATCTTCGCGGTGACAGGGATCCTGCTTCAGGCTGGCCTGTGGTTGTTTCACCTTTCATGGCTGACCTCCCTCGGAAACATCCTTTTCATTCTGGCGCTGCGCGTCGTTTTTGCCACAGCCGAGAATGTCATGCATCCGCCCCCGTCTCCGATCTTCAGCTCGGGATTATGGAACGTCATCCTGTTCTTCCTGTTGCTGAACCTGCTGGCCATGCTGGCGGCGTACTATCTTGCGCGTTTCCTGCTCACAATTCCGCCCGACCGGCGATCCTCCACGTGAGCATTCGATTCCAGTTGATTGTCTTCATGGTCGTGCGCACCATCCTGAATACCGTCCACAGGATGGTGTACCCGTTTTTACCGGTCTTTGCGCGCAGCCTGGGTGTGGACCTTTCTGCCTTGTCCTTGCTGATCACCGGTCGTTCCATGCTGGGCGCAACCAGCCCGCTTTTCGTACCCATCTCCGACCGGCGCGGGCGGAAATTCGGCATGTCCCTCGGTCTGGGTCTCTTTCTGCTCGGAGTCGGGTTGGTGGCGATCCGCCCCTCCTTTTGGATGCTGTTCGCAGGCTTGATGCTTGCCACATTGGGGAAGTATTTGTTCGACCCCTCCATGCAGGCATATTTCGGTGATCGCATTCCTTATGAACGGCGCGGAACAGTGCTGGCAGTTACAGAAGTTTCCTGGTCCATGGCATTTATCGCCGGCATTCCCATGGTTGGTTTTCTGATCGATCGTTTCGGCTGGTCCGCTCCCTTCCCGGTCTTTACCGTGTTGGGGATGATGATCTTCTTCGTCATTTGGCGCATGGTTCCAGGGGAAGACCCTCACCATGTTCCCACGACAAGCACGCGCGCAGGCTATCGCGCGGTGCTCACCTCCATTCCGACTCTGGCAGGGATTTCGATTGCCATGTGGGCCAGCGCCGCCAACGAGCTGGTGAATGTGATCTTTGGAGTATGGCTGGAGGATTCGTTTGGTCTCAAGATCGCCGCGCTGGCGGGGGCCTCGGCGGTGATCGGGATCTCCGAATTGAGCGGGGAGGGGCTGGTGGCGTTCACAACCGACCGCCTTGGAAAACCGCTGGCGCTAATCATTGGCTTGATTTTGAATGCGCTTGCGTCAATCCTCCTGCCGTGGATTGGCACGACTCAGATCGGCGCGCTGATCGGCTTGTTCTTCTTCTATATCACCTTCGAGTATGTGCTGGTCAGCCACATTCCATTGGTGACCGAACTTGTTCCTTCGGCGAGGGCGACCATCCTTTCCTTGAATGTCACGGGTCATTCCCTCGGGCGGGCGTTGGGCGCGTTCCTGGCAGGTTTCATTTATGGGGAGTTTGGGTTTGGTTTTGTGGCGTTCCTGGCAGTGCTATTCAACCTGGCCGGGATCCTGGCCTTGCGCCGCATGCAAAAGGGTTAGGGATGTCCACCCTGCTTGCGATCCTTGCCATCGCGATACTCCTCATCTGCTTGTTGTGGATTCTTGTGCCGGCCGTATATGGCTTGCCGCCTCTATCAGCGGGATCGAATCGTATTCGTGCCGCTCTGACCATGGCCGAATTACAGCCCGGAGAAACGCTGGTGGATCTTGGTTCGGGGCATGGCGGGGTGCTCGTAATCGCTGCGTGCGAATTTGGGGCAAATGCTGTGGGGATCGAAGCCGGACCGGTTCAAAACCTGATCAGCCGGGTCAATGCCTTTCGAAAGGGGGTCGGTTCCTCGGTCCGAATTGAAACGGGGGATTTCTTCCAGGCCGACTTGAGCCGAGCTCATGTGGTGTATGCCTACCTTACATCCAGGTATGCCAAACGGTTGGGAGAAAAACTAGCAAGGGAATTGCCCTCGCAGGCGAGAGTGGTGACTGTTGGCTTCGAATTGATAGGCTGGGAGCCGGTGTCCTTCGACCGGGAGCATCTGATCCGTTTGTACCGGAAATGAAAAGACCCCGTCTGAGAACGGGGCCTTTTTTCGACGGGTAGGCTGTTTACACACCGCTGAGGCTGGAGTTGATTTCGCTGAAGACGTTGCCGATGATCGGTCCGAGAATCATCAAAGCTGCAATAACAACAATGGCAACCAAAACGAGAATCAGCGCATATTCAACGAGGCCCTGGCCTTTTTCCTTGGGGGCAAATAACATGTTAGCATATCTCCTTTCGTCAAGATTTCCCGGGAAGGCTTCCACAGGATGTTTATATTTTACATCCTAAACGAAAAATGGCAAGTGAGTCAAGGGGGTTTCGCCTAACAGATATGTTAGTCTTACAAGACTGAAAGAAGACGGTGAAAGGATTGGCCGGTTGGGAAATGATTCAAAGCAAGGACACGCCTGAAAATTCAAGCGGTCTCTCCGGTGAGATTAAATTTGGATAAGCTCATCCAGTCAGACAAGCCTCTGCACTCCTGTGGGTGGGACCAGGTTTCCTTATCCCAGCGGAGGGATGGTTTCTGTGGTTTAATTCCCCCGTGCTTATTCATTCCGCCTCTCAACTTCTCACGCTTGCAGGAGGTCCCCAGCGTGGTCGCAGCCTGGGTGGTCTGGGTATCATCGAGGACGGCGCGGTGGTCGTGCGCGATGAAAGGATCCTGGCCGTTGGAACGACGGACGGGTTGAGACGAGCCTTCCCGGACGAACCAACCCTGGATGCAGGGCGATGCGTCCTGATGCCCGGTTTTGTGGATCCGCATACACACCTGATCTGGGCCGGAGACCGGGCAGACGAATTTGAAAAGAAAATGGGGGGCATGCCGTACCTTGACATCCTCGCTGGAGGCGGGGGCATTCTCTCGACGGTGAAGGCTACAAGGACAGCCAGCATCGAAACGCTCATCGCCCAGACCCGCCCGCGCCTGCTGCGTATGTTCGCGCACGGCACGACGACCGCTGAAGCGAAAACCGGATATGGTTTGCAGACCTCCACCGAGCTGCGATTGCTGAAAGCCCTGCTCGCGCTCGATGATGAAAGCCCGCTCGACCTGGCGATTACATTCATGGGAGCGCACGCGATCGCTCCCGAGTTCAAGGACGATCCGCAGGGTTATACCGATGAAGTGACTCACACCATGCTTCCCATGTTGAAAGAATGGTGGGAGGCCCATGCCCCTCGGACGCCGCTTCCCTTCGTGGATGTATTTTGCGAGAATAAGGCCTTCACACTCGAACAGTCGCGGCAGATCCTGACCAAGGCCAGGTCGCTGGGATTCCCGCTCAAGATCCATGCGGATGAGTTCGACAATCTTGGGGGCGCGGCGCTGGCCGCGGAATTGGGCGCTGCCTCCGCCGACCACCTCGTGAAGACCTCGGATTCCGATATCGACGCGCTTGGAAGATCGGATACTGTGGCGGTGGCGCTTCCCTGTACGCCGTTCGGGTTGGCGGAAGCGGATTACACTCCCGCTCGAAAATTAATCGAAGCGGATGCCATCCTGGCTTTGGCTACGGATTGCAACCCCGGCACATCCTGGAACGAGTCGATGCAGTTTGCCATTGCCCTGGCCTGCCGTTACATGAAACTGACGCCCGCGCAGGCAATTGCCGCCGCGACGATCAATTCTGCGCATGCCATTCGCAGAGCCGAGAGCATCGGATCCATCGAAGTCGAAAAACAGGCGGACCTGCTGATCCTTTCCGTATCCGATTACCGACAGGTTGGATATCGCTACGGGACCAATCTGGTGCGGCAGGTGATCAAGCGCGGCCGGGTCTACTCGGTGGATGTGGGATATTATCGGACGGCGTAGTTTTTAACCGCAGATGAATACAGATAAAATGGATTTGTGTGAATCCATGAGGCAGATTTATTAACGCAGTACTCTTTAATCCCAATTTCATTTATTGGAGCATTAATGCAAATTGATGTTATCGGCATTCCGATCGATCTCGGCGCGGACCGCCGCGGCGTGGATATGGGCCCCAGCGCGATTCGCTATGCACACCTGCAGAGGAAACTGGAAGGCCTCGGGCATGTTGTGCACGACGAGGGAAATATCGAGGTGTCGATCGCGGAAATGTGCACGATCACGAACCCAAAATTGAAGTACATGGATTGCATCATCCCCATGTCCCGCCGCGTGGCTGGTGCGGTGGCCACCTCCGTGCAGGCCGGGCACTTTCCCCTGGTGCTTGGAGGGGATCACAGCCTTTCGATCGGATCGGTGCGCGGCGCAGCAAGGAGCCGCCGCATCGGCTTGATCTGGATCGATGCCCATGGCGATTTCAACACAGCCGAGACCACGCCTTCTGGAAACATCCACGGCATGTCCCTGGCGATCCTGGCCGGCCTCGGAGAGAAAAGCCTGGTGCAGTTATGGGATGAGGCGATTCCGGTGATCAACCCGAAGAACATCGCCGTCATCGGGGCGCGCGATCTGGATGCTGGTGAAAAGGATAACCTTCAGGAGGCCGGCGCCATGGTGATGAGCATGGAACAGATCGACCGCTACGGCATGGTTGCGGTGATGGAAAAGGCGATCGAACACGTCAGCCGTGAAGTGGACGGCCTGTACCTTTCCCTCGACCTGGATGCGTTGGATCCCGAGCACGCACCCGGTGTGGGGACACCTGTTGCGGCGGGCATGACCACGCGCGAAGCCCATCTCGCCTGTGAATTGATCGCGGAGTCGGGGAAATTGATCGGCATGGATCTGGTGGAGGTGAATCCGATCCTGGACGTGCAGAATCGCACGGCGGAACTGGCGGTGGAATTCGGCCTCTCAGCCCTCGGGCGCCGCATCTGGAATGGAGGGTCATGATACCTAAGTTGTACGATCTCGAAGCGCTGGCGCGCTCCGCAGGGGCGATCCTGCGGGAGGGCTACAACACGGAGCATGAGGTCCGATACAAAGGTGTGATCGATTTGGTTACGGAAACCGATCATGCATCCGAAGCCTACCTGCTGGGTGAGATCCACAAACGATTTCCGGAAGGACACATCCTGACGGAGGAGAGCGGTGAGATCAAGGGATTGAATGAAGACCTTTGGTACATCGACCCGTTGGATGGAACAGTGAATTACGCGCATCATGTGCCGATCTTTTGCGTCTCCATCGCCTTCGCCTCGCACGGGACCTTGCAGCTGGCTGTGGTCTATGACCCGATGCGCGACGAGTTGTTTTCCGCTGAACGTGGAAAGGGCGCGCAATTGAACGGGGTCCCGATCCGGGTTTCGGTAACCGAAGATTTGCAGAAAAGCCTGCTGGTGACCGGCTTTCCCTATGACACCTGGAGTTCGCCGCGCAACAACTTCGATTACTTTGTCAAGCTGGCAAAGATGACACAAGGAGTGCGCCGCCTGGGCTCGGCCGCGCTGGATGGCTGCTATGTGGCCGCGGGACGATTCGACGCGTTCTGGGAGCTATCGCTCAAGCCGTGGGATGTAGCCGCCGCGGGGTTGATCGCGGAGGAGGCTGGCGCGCGCGTCACGAATATGAATGGGGGAGCAGATTACCTCTCCCCGCCGCAATCCGTGATCGTTTCCGCGCCGGGGATCTATGATTCATTGCTTGAAGCGTTGAAATAAACTCACCGGCCAATCACCTCGCCCACGGTCTTGATCACAAGACCGTTGAGGTCTCGCTGATAGGCCAGCCAGTCCGCCAAGTTCGTGAAGGTCTCCAGATCGATCGCATACTCGTTGTAGCCGGTGCACACCCGGTGGAACACCAGGATCACCCATCCGCCGCCTTCGACTTCGGCGCCGGTGACATAGCGCATGAGTTTATTGATGGTCGTATCCTGCACAATGTACGGCATGGCTTGCAGCGCGAAAGGATCCTCTGGGGGAATGGCATCCGGTCCGCCGGTGACGGCGCGCGCGTTTGCATATCCACAATCCTTCACAACTTGTTTCGATACCTCGTCATAATGGCCGAACGGATAGGCAAAGGAGGTCACTTCGAAACCATGATCCAACAGGTTTTGGCGGTCCTGGCAGATTTCACGCTCCAGGTCTGCGCCGCGCACCTCTGTGAGTTTCGTGTGGTTCAGGGTGTGACCGCCGATCTCGTTGCCGTCTTCGAATAAATCTCGCAGCTGCCCGGCCGTCATGTAGCCTTCCGTGCCGGTGAATCCGCTGACGATGTAAAAGGTGGCATGCAGGCCGCGTTCTGAAAGGATCGGGCGCACCGCGTAGTTATCGGCGGCACCGTCGTCAAAGGTCAGGCTGACGGTGGTGTTCGTAAAATTGATGGGTGCAGGTGAGGGTCGTGGTGTTGCTTCAGTTGGCGCGGGCATGCACCCAAGGGTGATGAGGAGTATTAAACTGATTTCTACAAAGCCGGAGGGTTTCATTAAATAATAGGTGGGCCCGGCAGGATTCGAACCTGCGACCAAGCGATTATGAGTTATCACCGCCGATTTTAACACCTTGGATCGTGGCGTCCATACCGTACATATGGTCCTCACATCCCATGGGGAGCACATATTTATGGGATCTTTCAACACGAAGAATTTACTACTGCAATTTTACTGCAATTGGAGTAACCAATTCCTCGATTTTCACTGCTGCCTCTTCCTGTGCTCCATCCAGTGAGTGGCCATATACATCGGTGGTGACACTGGCTTTTGAATGTCCGGCGCGTCGCTGTACGGCGTTGACCGGCGTACCCATTCCGAGCAGGAAGGAGATCGAAGTGTGTCGCAGATCGTGAAAGCGGATGGAGGGAAGGCCGGCGTTCTTAAGTAATCGCTTGAATTCCTTTGACGCCTTCGATTGATCCGGGAAAGTGCCAATGTTGGTGGTGAAAATCAGGTCATTTTCCTTCCAGTGTTCACCTGCATCGGCCTTTAACTTCTCCTGCCGCTCCCGGTGAGCCTTGAGCTGCGCCAGTGCCCCCTGGCCAATCTTGATCTGGCGTCTGCCCGCTTTTGTCTTGGTTGGCACCAATACAAGTCCTTTCCGCGGGATTTGTTGAAGTTGGCGCTGGACCAGCAGTATGCCTTTATCTTCATTCAGATCGGACCATTTCAATCCCAGCAATTCCCCCTTGCGCATTCCAGTGGTAAGCGCAAGGTAGAAAAGCGTTTCAAAGCGCGACCCCGAGGCAGCAATCAAAAATTGACGGGCCTGACTTTCGTTCAGGATCTGGAATTCGGTCCGCTCAACCTTTGGGCGTTCGACCGCGTCCACGGGATTTCGTCCCAGGTAGCCTTCCCGTACGGCCTGATGGAACGCCGCGTGGAGGGTTACATGAACCAGCTGGATGGTGCGGGCACCACGACCTTCCTGATTCAACTGCGCGTAGAGTCTTTTTATATGGACAGGAAGGATATCCTGGAGCTTCTCCCTGCCCAGCGCAGGCAGGATGTACAACCCGGCGTAACGCCGGTACCCGTTGACGGTGCTGGGCCGTCGGGCAAGTTCCTTGCCATTAAGCCAGACCTCGATGAAATGGGAGAGGGTAATTTGCGTGCCCTCATAAGTGAGGCCGCCATCAATTCTGGCAAGGGTTTGCTTTATCCAGTCGCGGCATTCCACCTGACTTTTGCCATACTTGGTCAGACGACGCCCTTCCAGGCTGATCTGCGCACACCAGAGGCCGTCCTTGCGACGGTAAATCGATCCTTCATGGTTTCCTCGTCTTTTAGCCATGCTCATTTCTCCTTTCTGTGGCGGGGAAGCCACTGGAAGAGATGAGCCGGCTCGACTGTGCTATTCAAATGTTAATGTGCCATCTGCCGTATGGCAGATTGTAACCGAATGAATATGGAAAAATGGATGGGACTTAATGAAGCGGCCGAGGAATCCATTCAAGCCTTGCGGTTGAGGAGCTTTGGTACCGCCTCGTTGTGCATCGCCTTTTCTTCGATGTACCGTTCCAGGTCCTCGGGGCGGACGCGCACCGCGCTTCCAATGCGGACTGTGGGGATATCCCCGCGCTTCATCAGCAGATAGGCAAAGGAACGGCTGACGTGGAGAATTCGCGCAACTTCCTCGCTCTTTAACAGTTGATCTTCCATGGTCTCACTCCAAAAACAATTAAATTAAACTTGAAGTCATTATATAGACCACATAATTCACAGTCAAGAAAAGGGTCGTCCACCACTTACATGGCTTACAGATTTGAATAGGTTAAGGCCACCATGATAACAAATGGAACCTATGGAATATAAGGATCACGCTGAATGCGGCGACCGTCCAGCCAATCAAAATCTGTAGGGGGGTGTGATGGCGCAAGCGGATCCTCGCCCATCCGACCAAAGGGGCGAAGAGTGCCATTGCAAGACCCAGTTCCGGAACCGTCAGGATCAGAACTGTAATGCACCCCGCCATGCCAATGGAGTGCAAGCTCAATTTGGTAAACCGGGCGTTGATTAGAAATCCAATCAGGGTGGCGAGAACTGCAGAGACCAAACAGGCAATCAGGATCAATGGAGCTTTTCCTATGATCAGAAGGGAAAGCAATAGAATCAGCAAGGATCCGGCCACGAAATAAAGACTGTGTCTCTGCTCCCTCATTGAAATTGACGGGTCGCTATAACGACCTGATCTCACTCCTGCATAGATTAGATATAAAAGAGGCAGTATCACGACGCATACAGAAAGAAATGTCCAAAGGATGGCCTGCAAAACCGTGTACCCATGCTCATGAATGGCAACCACCATGGTGGGTATTACAACGATAAACGGGTGGAACACATTTGACAAAGCCTCTGCCAAACGGTCAGTGAAGATAATTTGATCTTCCGGATGTTTAGTCGTCATAGCAGGTTAACCTCTACTGATAAATTCAGACGTTGATCCTTATGAAGCCGCCTGCTGGCCTCCTGATATTCACTTACCATCATCCAGA
>VGNF01000133.1 GCA_016866195.1 Chloroflexota bacterium
GGGGGCGGCTTCGTGAGTTTCCCCGCCGGACCGCAGGTCCAACAACCAGGACTGATTTGAGCGTGTATTCATACCCTAAGAATTATAAAAGAAAACCGGGAGATTCTTCTTTTGAGGTATGAGGAAAGGAAAACCCAATCCTGCGCGAAGGAGAGTGGATTGAATTACAGGCATAGGAGGTCCTTGAATCCGAATGAAGGAAATGGTATGCGCCGCATTGAGACCGGAAAATTCCATTACACGGCGATCAGCGGAATGCAACAAAATATGGGTTTTGTTTTTCGAACGTTTGATACATGAAAAGCCGTCGTTTCATTTACATGAAAAGACGGCTGATCGAGTGGGCGCGGAGGGACTCGAACCCCCGACCTCATGTGTGTGATACATGCGCTCTAACCAGCTGAGCTACGCGCCCGGAAAGCGACGCAGATTATAGTATAGGGCATGTAAATCTACAAGGATCACGGAGGCGGGAGGTAATCCCATGGATTTACTTTCACGCCGGCCATCAATTCGAAATGCAGGTGCGCACCGGAGGAACGGCCTGTCGACCCGATTGCACCAATGGTTTCCCCCTGCCCCACGCTCGCCCCGCAGCCGCGGTAGAGTTCACTCAGGTGCGCATACAGGGATTGAAAACCGTTGCCATGGTCGATCATGATCATATAACCGTACCCGTAATTATTCCATCCTGAATATACCACCACGCCGGCATCCGCGGCGTACACCCCTTCCCCTTCGTTGCCGGCCAGATCAATCCCTCGATGGTTGGTTTTTTCTGAATAATCGAAGCCGGAGAGAAAGTGCTTGTTGGTCGGGTAGACGTAGGTACCGTATCCCACCGAGCCGCCGCTGACCGGGTCACACGCGCCGGGTCCCAATACCCGTGCCGATGCGGGGTTCTCGCGCGTGACGCCCAGAGGGGCGCTCCAGTTGACGAATTCGCGTTCCCCTCCGGGGATGATCAGCCAGCTGCCGGTCTTGATGTTGGCATTCTGGTACTCTCCAACAGCGTTCGGATCGATGTTGTTTCCAGGGTATTCAATGATCTCAGCGGCGGTCACGCCGTAAAATTCCGCCCAATCGCCGAATGGAATCCCTCCCAGCCATTCCCAATACACCCCATCGACCGGGAGGATGATCAAATCCTGACCGGGTTTTAAGGAATGAGGATCGTCGAGCAGCGTGTTGTAGTTGCTCCACAATACCGTTTGAGGTTGCAGGCCGAACTTTTCGGCAATCCCGAATACCGTATCACCGTCCTGAACGGTATAGGAGGAAATTTCATTGCGCGGGCGGGTGGGGATATTTGTGTGGATCTGCGCGCTGCGGGGAACGCCTTTGGTGATGGTTGAGTCGAAGGCGGGCACAAGGTTGATGTCAATGGCTGGAGGAGCCGCTGGATCGGCAGCGGAGAGTGCGTTCGCTAATCCTGCCGGGGGAGCCTGACGGTAATAGATCTGAACCAGCCAAACCACTGCCGTAATGGCAAGAATGGATAATCCACTGGTCCCTGCGCGCAGCATGGATTCACCCAATCCGATCTGAACGAGATTGGACATCCATCCTGAAATGCGCGATTCGGTATGTGAAGGTTTACCCTGCACAACGGATCGATTGGATTTTTTCGCTGAGGAATTTCCTTCCCGGTTTCTTCTGTTCATTGGAAGCATCTTATCATGCGGAAAAAATGAAAGTCAAGCGGGATTCAAAACACTCATCCGGCGTTAACCCGGTGACCTGCGCACTTCCGGTTTGAATAGTTGGATCCACCCAATGACGACCAGGCAGATCATTCCACAGATCACTGCAGTCGAGGAAAGCGAATACTCCTGTGTCAGCCACCCGATCAACAAACTGCCAATTGGAACGACACCCTGAATTGCCCACAGGTAGATGCTGAATACGCGCCCGCGCAGCGAATTTGGGACATGCAATTGAATGAGGGTGTTCATGGTGGCCAGCTGGGTCACGGCTCCCCAGCCCATCAGGGCAATCAAGGCCATGGCTGCCCAAAGCGAGCGTGAGAACGGGATAAAGATCATGCCGAGGATGAACGCAGCTTCCCCCAGCAGCAAGCGCCGGCCGCGCCTGCCAGCTGCATTGTTGATCGCAATGGATATCGCGGCTGCCAGGGCTCCCAATCCTTGAGCGGTATAGATCAGGCTGTTCCGCATATCCACGATGGATTTCGAGTCACCCGCCCGGCCCAACAAGTCCTTGGACAGCACGGGGACTTGCTGGATGATCGGAAAGGCGAATATCCCCAGCGTGGCAGCTGCCAGGATGAGAAATCCCACGGATGAATTTTTAACCAGATAGCCTGCGGCTTCGCGTAATTCAGCGAGCAGCGGTCGTGAACGCGTCGCAACCTGGACTGTGAATTTGGGACGTACAAGGGTCAGCCCGAGGAGTATGGTCGTGTAACTGATGCTGTTGATCAGGAAAATCCAACCCTCGCCTGGCGCGGGCAGGGCAAGAAGCAACGGAGCCACCAGAGCCGGTCCGAGAACGCGCGAAAGGTTGAATGCCGTGGACTGCAATGCGATCGCATTCGGCAAACCTTCACGACCGACCAGTTCGATCAGCATCGCCTGACGGGCGGTGATTTCAAAAGCCGAGGCAATTCCGAGAAACAGGGAAAGCAGGACGATGTGCCAGATCTCGACCATGCCGGCCAGGGTGAGGATTGCCATGACCAGCGTGTCGATCATCATCACGGCCTGCATCAGGATGACGAGTTTTCGTTTCTCCACATGCTCGATGAGCACCCCACCGGGGATCGCCAGAAAGAACGTCGGCAATGTAAGGGCAAAACCGATCAGACCCAGGTCAAAGGGACGCCCGCTGATGCGGTAGGCGAGCAGGGGCTGGGCGGTATTTTGCATCGAAGATCCGACCAGGGAAAGCAGGTGGCCCATCCAGAAAACGGCAAAATCGCGGGAAACGAGTGCGGGGAATCGCTGAGAAATTGCGTGTCGAAGCTTCATGAACGGCGGCGATGAACAATATCCACCGCGTTGGACATTATTGGGAAACGGGCGCGAGCAGTTCAGGAGAGTCATTCCCCGGACGATTGACAAGCGAAGAAACCCCCTGCGCTGCCATGTGTTCGGAGCTGTATGGTTTGATCAGGTGACGCAGGCTGTCGGGTGCCCGAGGCGCGGGGTCCAGCCAGTCCCGGTAATCCTCGCGATTCAGGATCACGGGCATGCGATTGTGCAGCGATTTCATCAATTCATTCGGTTCGGTGGTTACGATGGTGCAGGAACGCAGAGACCCGCCTTCGGGGGACTGCCATTCATCCCAAAGGCCTGCGAAGACAAATGGTTTGTGATCCTTCATATAGATGAAGTAGGGTGTTTTCGTCTTCCTTCCCGGTTCCGGCCTCCATTCGAAGAAACCATCAGCCAGGATCAGGCAGCGCTTGTATTTGAATCCACCGCGAAAAGAGGGTTTTTCAGCCAGGGTTTCCCCGCGGGCGTTGATGAGTTTGTTCCCAATGGAAGGATCCTTGGCCCAGGAGGGAATTAAACCCCATTGAAAGAAATCCGCCCTCTTCTCGTTTGAATTTGGAATCGCCAGGACTGGTTGGGACGGTGCAATGTTATAGCGCGGAGCAAATTGGGAGGGAAAGACGTACTCGCCGAACGCATCCTCTAGCTCGGCTGGGTCCAAGGTCAGTGTAAATCTACCGCACATGTCAGCTCCTACAATTCGACTAAAGGGATATTGAAAAGGAATGTCGTGCCTCGGCCTGCTTCAGATTCGACCAAGATTCGGCTGCACCGGAACCCCGATGGATCGCTTCACCGGCGTCCATTCTGCACCGGCACCTTCCGATTCCGGGCCCGGCTTGTTGAACAAGCTGAAGATCTTTTCGCGAGGAGGCCGATTCGGTGATCCCGGAGGGGATAGCATGCATGGTGATCATCCTTCCATAGAATTCCGTCCATTGGATTCTCAGTCGCGGCGTCGAATGTTTGATCGGTGCTCAGACTCTTCATCCTTTTCCGTCGTTCCTTTCCTTAATATTCTGAAGTCCCCATCTCGCTGAGTGATCCCAATCGCATCCATGTGTTCCAGAAGAGCTTGTATGTATTTGCGAGTGGTATTGAGCATGTCCCGAACCTGTGCCAGGGTAATCGGCCCATGGTGGCGGATCGCAGCCTGAACTCTATAGATCAGATCGTCGTAATCCTTCTTTAGAAAAACCACTTCCTGCGACACAGTCACCAAATCGCCGGATTCAATCAGAGCGTTGAAAACCTCCTCGCCGACCTCGTTTTGACAATCCTTGATGCTGGGGGTGGCAAATGGATTCGTTTCAAATTTCTTCAATAACTCATTGATCTTGGGGTGGTCGGTAGCAGCATATTGAACTCTGTGTTCTGCAGCTGCAATTACCCCACCGAGTTCAAGGATCCGATGATCCCCAGTCAGTACCGAAACCATGGCATTGAAGATGCGAGGCGATGTGTTCAACTTGCTTTTGAATTCCTCGCGCGGGATTCCTTTTCGGTAAGGGAATTGTTTGTGGTAGGAATTCAGGATTTCAGCCGCGCGGGAGCGAATTTCAGACCAATGCTCCCTCGTGGTCACCAAGGTCTCCATCGGGTTGGAGATTCCGGATTGCTCCAAAGGCAGCATCCGGCCGTCTTTGAGAACCTCGTCGATCGCGCTTTGTGCCACCTCGGATTCAAGTCTGGACTTGGATACGACATCCTTGAGAGAGGCGATCCCGAGCGCCGATGCCGATTCGAGGAGAAGATCCGAAGGCGATCCCCGGGCGAGGGATGACAGGGAGCGTATGACCTCCGGATCGAATCGTCTATGCCGGCCGCGGGGATGATGGTCCATGATCGTCCCTCCGCCCAGCGTTTCCCCCGGTGAGGGGCGCCGCAGGATGTACCGATCTCCCCGCACCGTCACAATTGGATCCTGCAGCTCGAGCTGCACCCACCCCGTCTCTCCCTGTTTCAATTCCTCGCTTCCGAGCAGTCGCAGGGTGGCGATCGTTTCGCTCGCACCGACGAAGAATTTCACCTCAATTCCATGTCGTATGGCGATGGAGGCATCCTTTAATACATGAAGATTCGCGTCCACGCGGCGGGTGGTCTGATAATCTCCCGGATGAATCAGGACCTCTCCGCGGCGGATCGTATCGGTATCCATGCCGGGGGTGTTCACGGCGGTGCGCGACCCGGGTACGGCGCGATCCTCCTTTTTGTTATGGGTTTGCAGGCCGCGCACTCGTCCCTTCTGGTCGGAGGGCAATACCTCCACTTCGTCTCCGACCGAGAGGTGTCCATCGCTCAGGGTACCGGTGACAACTGTCCCAAAACCGCTCATGCTGAATATACGATCGATGGGCAGACGCGGGCGGTCAAGATCCCGCCGTTCCGGTTTCTTTTCAAGTATGTCTTGTATATACTCCACAAGGGAATCCAATCCAGCCCTGGTCTTCGCCGACACTCTCACGATGGGTGCGTCCTGCAGAACGGTCGATGCGGCCACCGATCGAACATCCACTTCGAGCAGATCCAACCAGTCCGAATCAGGAGCCAGGTCGATTTTCGTAATGACGATCAATCCGGCAGGGATTTCCAGAAGATTCAGGATCTGCAGATGTTCGCGGGTTTGCGGCATGACCCCTTCATCCGCGGCGATGACCAGCAGCGCCGCATCGATGCCTCCCACGCCGGCAAGCATGTTTTCGATAAAATCACGATGACCCGGTACATCTACAATACCCACCTCTTCGCCGTTGGGCAAAGCCATCCATCCGAATCCGAGTTCGATGGTCATTTCTCGGGCCTGCTCCTCCTTAAGACGGTCCGGATGCCTGCCCGTGAGCGCTGCAATCAAGCTCGATTTGCCGTGGTCGACATGTCCCGCAGTGCCTATGACTTTCATATGTTATTTTAATTATTCCAAGAGCGGGTCCGAAGGAATCCTCTCATTCCCTGCCGCATACCAGCCGTCCATCCAGGATCAACCGGATTTCCGGGCTTTCTTCCCATGTCCCATGATCCGCTGGTAGGAGGTCATCCATTCGTGAACGGAGTTCATAACTTCCTGAAGTTGTTTTTCCGTGGTGTCGGTCGTCTGGTGCATTTGATCGTACAGCAGCTGGGAAGTGTCGCTCAGTGAGGTAAATCTTTCCTCCAGTTTTTGCATGCCTTTGCGGATGTCACGCAGGGCTTCCTCGGAGGAAAGGCTGTATCCGGTCCAGCGCTTCTGGTCATCGGTCTTGAAACCGATCCATTCCTGTCTCAAGCGGTCCTCTGCCAGACGCTGCATCTCTGTGATTTCGTTGATGCGCCGTTCCAGTTTGGTGTTGAGTTCCAGGTAGTCGTCCTGAGCCTTTTTCGCCCCTCGCATGGTTTCACCCATGGATTGCACTTGGGTGTCGAGGTCGGAGGCCTGTTTCTGGAAGCTTTCGTATTTTTCCTGCCAATCCTTCCAGGCGCGATCGCGTTCGATCTGCGCCAGGGACTGCTGTTCCTGAAAATCCAGCTGCGCCTGCTTGCGGTCGGATTCGGAGGTCAAATACTCGGTAAAGCGGATCTCGAGGTTGCGGATGGCATCGGCATTGACGGCGGATTTTTCGCGGCTCTCATCCACGCGTTTTCTCAGGGCGGTGATATCCCCCTGGATATCGGCGACCCGCTTCAAATCGCTCTTGCGGGTTTCCTCCTGGGCTTTCGCGGAGTTGAGCAAACCTTCGTTGGAACGCATGGCTTCGTCCACACGAGATTTCATATCCTTAAGATTGTCGGTCATGCGCTGGATCAGGCCCGCGCGTTCGTCAAACAGCTTCTTTGCATCCTGGGATGTAGCCCGCAGTTGTGTGAATGCCTTGTTCAATCCGTCCAGGTCGGATTGTATTCGCTTGGAGGATTCCCGCTCGGGGCTCAGGCGGTTCTTTTCGTTATCCTCGATGAGTTTGATGATGTCGGCCCGCTGCTTGGACATCAGGGATTCGAACTGTTCCAGGCGTTTGGCGGCCGGCAGGATATCCGAAAACTGCTGGTTGAGGGTTTTCATTTGCTTCGAGACGGCATTCACAGTCGTCTCGAAGGAGGTCAGGCGTTCCTCCTGCCGGGTCATCTGCTCCTTGATGTGCCGCTGTTGATTGTCCAGCCATTCAAGTCGCTTTACGATCTCTTCAAATTCCATGTTTTGCTCCGGGATTGGCAGGTCGTGATCCGTGGAAAATTATAGCATGCGGGGTTACTGTATCAGATGTTCAAAAATCAGGGGCAGCCTGACAACCAAAGGCTGCAGAACCTGAGGCAGCATCCCCAGCATGAAGAGCGCTAAAACGCCCAGCACCAGCATTCCGGACTCGATGGGGGATTCGCTCCAATTCCAGGGCGTATCTTCTTCTGCCATGACAAATACCGCCAAAGTGCGAATGGCGCCGGTCAACAAGCCGAGCATCCCTAGAAACACCCAAAAAGACAGCATTACAGACTGGCTGGAAAGAATGTGTAACAAAGCGAGTCGAGGAGGAAATCCGGCCAACGTTGGCAAACCTGTCACCGAAAGATGGGCGAATATGATTGCAGTGCATGCCAGCGGATATTGTCGCGCAATACCTTTGACATCTCCAAACCGAAGGGATGGTCTCGATTGCACGAGTAGATTCAACCCGAGGGACCACACGGCAAATTCCACTCCACGGGGCAAGAGCAACAGGAAGGTGGTATCCAGAGCCTGCGCCGACCTCAATCCCATAGCAATGAGAAACAATCCGGTCTCAGCGATGGCGCCATACCCCAGCATGCGACCGATGTGATTCTGGGTGGATGCGAATATTCCGGCGCTTGCGGTCATCAAAACCCCGGCAATTTGAATGGCTGCAGCCAGTTGTCCTGAAGTTCGCAACCAGCCGTAACGATCAAGAAAACCAAGGCCGAAAATGACAGTGAAAGTGGGCAGTGCCCATAGGAGGAAGCCAGTCGCGTAGGGATTGGTTTCCTCAGACAGCAATGGTATCCAGCTGTATAAAGGAAAGATGGCAAACAGAAATGCAAATCCGAGACCCAGCATCGTCCCGGCCTGGGTTGTCAAACCGATGTCACCGGGGCTGACCTCCACTCCCGCCAGCATCCATCCGGAAAAAAGAATGAAGGGCATGGCCATGGTTTGAAAAATTAGGAAGCGAATCACGCCTCGGCCGGGTTTTTGATCAAGAGGTACAAGCAATGGGACCACCAGCATCGCCGCCATTTCCAACAGAAGTGCGGCAAACAAAAATGGCTCCACTGCGATTGAAGCGGTCAATAGTGAGATGACCATCAAGCCCAACGAGACAAAGCGATGAGCTTTGCCGGATCTTTCGGAGCCAAAAAACCAGATGGAAGCCACACCATAGATGAGTCCCACCAGAGGTCCATCGGCGGTATTCAAGATGAAACTGCGCCCGAGGACCTGGATCGACGGGGAGATCTTGAATGAGATTGATCCGAGCAGCAGTGCTCGATCGATGGGAATGATCAGCGCGATCACAGAAAGCAGCGCGGCCAGGCTTCCCCCGATCCATGCCGAGGAGCGACCGCGAACGAAAAAGAGGACCGCTATGCCGCCCAGCATGGGGAGGATGATCCAGATTAAAGCGGCATTCATGTCAACAAATCCTCCTCTAATTCGGAGGAGGGAGTGGCTTCTGCCATGAGCAGGTATGAACCGACCAAACCAAGTGCCAGGTTGGTCACGGCAAGGAGCCCGGCAACCAGGATGGAACTTTCGACAGCGGAATAGATAATCTCAAACCCCATCAGCAGGGATAACAGTCCTAGGATGATCCTAAGGATGTTCGAAGTGATCCCAAGCTGCATTAATCCGGTCCCGACAAGAAGCAAACTGCCGGCAATGACTGGCAGGCCAATACCAGGGATGACGGCCTCGATACGCGGAGAGGCACCGGCGGTGACGACGGCTACCACACCGGCCAGGGTGAGCGGAAAGAAACGATCCTGGGCGCGGAACGATGCTTGCTCGTCGACCTGGATCAGGCTGATCCGGGTCATGCCGAGACTTGCCACAACCATCCAGCCTGCGACTAATTTCGCGGATGCCATGGCGAAGGGTAAGTGGCGTGTGATCAGCCAGAATGCCGCAAGATATTGAAAAGCCATGACCGCCAGTTGAACACGCCAGTCCCGGCCGGACAGAAGGAAGATCGCAGCGAACCAGATCAGGATGACCACCAGCCAGGAGATGACTGCCTCGACCATGTTATGATCCCCCCTGAATCATCAGGGAAATGAACAGAACCAGGGGCAGCAAAGTCCACATCACGCCGCCCTGGCCTTCCATGACAGCGACGACAATATTTGTTAATCGTCGCAAGCCTCCATAGAGAGTCCACAAGGTTCCATAAACAGTCATACCTTGCGTGGAGGCTGGGGAGGTCCAGTGCGCCCGGGGAGGATTGAGCACGCGGATTCGCGGGGATAACCAGATCAATAGCACAGACATCAGCGCGACCGGGATGGCATACAGCGGATTCCCGACTTGAGAGGCACCCTTCCATCCTGCCAGTCCTAGAATGATTTGAACCGTCAGCATCAATAGGATGCCGGTTGGATACACGGTTCGAATCCAATTGGGCTGGGCTTCAAGTGGTTCCTTGTTTCCAGGTCGGAAGGTGTGGCGAACGAACCCGGCAAGCAGCACGCTTTGAGACAGGATTCCAAAGGGAGTGAAAATTCCAGCCGAGGGCATCCAGGTACTGGCCGTGAGCGAAAAAGGAAGGGAGGAGAGGCTGAACGCACAGAGAAGCAAGGCACGATTCATCCATTTGTGGTGGAGGGTGGAAAGGAATAAGACGCCGCCGGAGAGCACCATCCCGCAGGCCCATGCAATGGTTTT
>VGNF01000134.1 GCA_016866195.1 Chloroflexota bacterium
TTATCGGGGGAAAGTATGATGGAGATGGCGCCGCCGCCTGCGTGAAAGAGGGCGGATCCCAGGCCGATCAGGAGCATGCCAGGGCGCGCATCAAACTGGAAACTGACGAGCCCGATCGAAGTCAGAGCCAGACCTAGGGCAACACCCAAACGAGGTTTTTTCCAAACATCCAGCAGGAGTCCCGACACCGGCTGCAGGCCGAACGCCAATCCATTGTAGAGGAATATCAACAGGCCGGCGTCAGCACCGCCGTTCTGCATAAGCCATCCAACCGCAAGTCCCGCGGCTGCATCTGACAAACCATGTGCAATGCCAAGCAGCAATATGGTCATCATCAAAGCTGCGGAATAACTATGAATAGCAAGAGAACCAAACCCAGGAGTCCATAACTGGTCAGGTTGGCGACCAGGGAGGCAATCCAGTTTCGGCGCGATTCACCCTTGTTCATCAACATCAAAACGCCGCCTTCCAGGAAGAAGGAAAGTACGAATCCCACCAGAACCATGCTGAAGAAATCCACTCCCAACAAAGACAGACCGAACAGAAAAAATCCAAAGAGAGTGGAGGCCAGATTCATCAGGAACGCTGCAAGAAGGGAACGACCAAAGGGTCCCCATTTGAGCAGCCATAACACCAGGGACTCGATCACGAACGTCCCGATGGAAAAGAAGGCGAAGACCATCCCGCCAGCCAGGAGGAACACACCCGGACCTGCAACATCGAAAATGGGAGAGGCAAACATGGGAACCTTTTCCTTTCTATTCTTGCATGCATTCAAGCAGTGTTTGTACGGCACCCGTTGGTTCTTCGCGGGTGACAGCCAACACTGGCACAATTCCAACAGAATACACTTCGCGCAAGGAATCGGTCAACCAACGGCGCGTGAGGATGCCGACTGCAGCGGAATCCCTGTTCAGTTCGACGATCATGTGCTCCGGGGCAATCGCAACCATGGCTTGGGAGGAGCTTCTCCGGCCCTGCATCACCAATCCGTTGAATGCTTGCTGAAGGTCGCTCCCGGAAGGGTAGACCCAGAGGTGAACGGCTGGATCACCGCTTCCCTCAAACAGGGATTGCGCCTCTTCGAGAGACATCGTCGGAATGGAGCTCTCGCGACTGGTGACGATCAACAATTCCTCCGCGCCAATTTGGAACGCTGGAAAGACCAATTTCTCCGGTTCGCCCACCAGGAGAGTGATTTCAGCATTCTGTGGATCATAGTTCAATCCCATGGAAAGCTCTCCTGCACAGGCGTAAAGTTCCGACAACCATGGTCGTGCGGCGGGTGAGGCGTAAACCTGTACGATTTCGATTCCGGTCGTCGGTTGGGTATCCGCTGTGCACGCGAACAGCAGAGTGAGCAGCAGCAAGGAAAGGTTTCGCAAGCGATCACCATTTCGTGAGAATTTCGGCCAATAACCGTTTGCGCGTTTCCAGGCTTTCGGCCAGAATGTATTCGCGATCGGAATGATGCCCCTCGCCTACTGCCCCCAATCCATCCATCACGGGAATCCCCAACGGGGCGACAAAATTGGCGTCCGAACCTCCTCCCGTTCCGCCGGCCTTCAATTCCATGCCTATGCCTGCAGCGATGGATTGGACCTTCGTAAAAGTTTCCTTCATTCTCTCATCGAATGGCATAGGAGGGCGGTTCAGCCCACCGGCGATCTCCAGGGATGTCCCTTCGAGAACCGGCTGGAACCGCTTCATTCGCTCCTCCAGCCTCTCCCATTCGCCGGCCTGCATGACGCGCACATCCACCTGGATATCCGCCTGTTCGGGCACCACGTTCGAGACCGTTCCCCCATGGATCACACCCACGTTCAACGTAGTACCCGTGGAATAATTCGTGAGCCGTTGAATGGCAAGTATCTGATGCGCCATTTCTTCGATCGCGTTTCGCCCCGCTTCATGATCCCCGCCGGCGTGCGCCGCCCTTCCCTTCACCCGAACACGGAACTCCCCCACCCCCTTGCGCCAGGTTTTGAGTGCTCCATCCGGCATTGCGGATTCCATCACCAGTACCAACGCCGATTCCCTGGCAAATTTCTCGATATGTTCCTGTGAGGTTAAACTGCCTATTTCCTCGTCGGATGTGCAAAGCAGGGTGATCGGTCTTTTCGAACCACCGAGCCTCATCGCATCTTCGATCGCTGCCAGCGAAATGGCGATTCCGGATTTCATGTCCAAAACCCCGGGGCCGTAGATCTTTCCATCCGCTTCGCGGTAGGGCGTCCTCTCCAGCGTTCCAGCCGGGAAAACCGTGTCCATGTGACACAACAGGAGGATGCCTTTGACGCCGTTTCCCCAGCGTGCCAAGACATGATCCCCGGTCACGTCGTTGCGTATGGCCTCAACTTTCGCCCCCAGATTTCGCGCCTGCTCCACGATCTGGGCTCCCACCCGATCCACCGCAGCCTTGTCCGCTGAGGGGGATTCGATTTCTACCAGTTTCTTTAGCAGGGATTTCATTTCCATTTTGACACCCATTCAAATGAACCAGGCGATCAGCAGTATGGACCCGAGGACCGCGCAATAGAGGGAAAAATAATACAGCGAATGCCGGTTCAAATAGCCGATCAGCCACTTGATGGCAAACCATCCCACAACCGCCGATGTCACAAAGCCAGTGAACAGGTATGGCAGGAAGGCATGCGTGCCGGGCATGGCAATCACCTGCCACGATTGATAAGCTCCCGCAGCAACCAGGATCGGCCCGGACATCAGGAAGGCAAAGCGCGCGGCGGACGGTCGGTCAAACCCGCGGATCATCCCGCCTGCGATGGTCGCGCCGGATCGGGAGGCACCCGGGAAGATTGCCAGAACCTGAAACAAGCCCACGGATACCGCATCCAGCCAGGTGGCGGATTCGAGCGTCCTCTGTCGTTTATCCAAATACTCAACGCCGGCTAACAAAACCGCGGTAATCACCAGGCGCACCCCGGCCTGAAGGAAGGAATTACGAAACATGGTTTGCACCACATCCTTCATCAGGAAGCCGGCCAGCAGTGCTGGGAGGGTCGCGACCACCACCAGCCACCCAAGGCGGGAGTGCAGGTTGTCAAATGGCTTGCGGTCGAACAAACCGATCAGAAACGACCGCAGGATGTGCCAGATATCCACCCAGAAGAAGGCCACGAGCGCGGCGACCGTTCCCAGTTGGATGATCACCGAAAATGCGAAGGAGCGTTCATCGGAGGGGATACCCAGAACGTCCGTAAGGATCAATAAATGAGCGGTGGAGGAGACGGGGATGAATTCGGTCAATCCCTGTACGATGCCAAGGAGAAAGGCGTGAAGGAGTGTCATGAGTTCCTTTTATACACTAAGTTAACAAAGCAACACAAATGGGATAAGCCTTCATCCTTCATGGTTAATCCGTTTGGCATTGTTTGACCATAGGACGAGTAACTCAGGGATTTGCGCCTCGAACGTCCCATTTTCAATAAGGTATCTGATCTGTTCCATCAGGCGTATCAACGCCCTCAGATTATGGATGGAAATCAATGTTCCCGCCAGCAACTCCTTCGCCACGATCAAATGTCGAAGATACGCCCGCGTAAATGTCCTGCAAGTATAACAATCACAGCCATCATCGATCGGGCTTTGATCGCGGGTGAAGGACGCGTTCATGAGATTTAGGCGTCCTTCGGGCGCGAATGCGGAGTGATGCCGGGCGAGCCGTGTTGGAAGCACGCAATCGAACATGTCGATCCCGCGCGCCACTCCATTGATCAGGTCTTCAGGCGTGCCGACGCCCATCAGGTAGCGCGGTCTTGACTCAGGCAAATGCGATGCCATCACGTCGAGCATGGTGTGCATCTCCTGTTTGGTCTCACCCACGGATAGGCCGCCGATGGCGATGCCGGGCGTATTCAGGGAAGAAATGAATTTCGCCGACTCTTCCCGAAGATCCGGACTCACGCCACCTTGCACGATCCCGAACAGAGCCTGGTCGGACCTGGTCTGCGCCCTAAGGGAGCGTTCCGCCCAGCGATGGGTCCGTTCCATGGCAAGTTCGGTATAGGCATGGTCGTTGGGATCGGAGCATTCATCGAAGGCCATGATGATATCCGCGCCGAGGTGCTCCTGAATCGCGATCGACTTTTCCGGCGTAAACCGATGCGTGGAACCGTCGATGTGACTCTTGAAGGTCACACCCTCATCGTCAACCGTTCGCGAATCGGAAAGCGAGAAAACCTGAAAGCCGCCCGAGTCCGTCAATATCGGACGCGGCCACTGCATGAACTTATGCAGGCCACCCATGTTCCGCACGAGTTCGTCGCCGGGACGCAGATAGAGATGGTACGTGTTGCTCAAGACCAACGTGGCGTTGATGTCCTTGAGTTGTTCCGGGGTGAGAGTCTTGACTGTGGCCTGCGTTCCCACCGGCGCGAAGACCGGCGTGAGCAGGTCACCATGAGGCGTGGTGAAAACGCCTGCGCGGGCATGACCATTACGAGCTGTGAGCGTGAACTCAAACATCAGGTTGATTCTAAACGAGAACCTCCGATATTAAGATTCATCCAAATATATTCGAATGCAATGTTGAACCGCCAGGTGTAGTGAGCCTCCGTAATGGAAACACGATATCCATCCGATAATGCCTACACGCAGCTCGGCGAGGTGGATTAATGCATGCCTCAATCTCCTTTGACCTTGTGAATTTTCCAATTGTGAAACGTATTCACCGCCTCCGGATTTGACTATATGGCTATTTCCTCCTCACCAAAACCCGGTTACCATGCAGTTGCGGTCAATCGGCCACACAGCCAAAGGAGAATATCATGAACGTGCACCTTCCCTCCCGATTTTTCTGGATGATCTTTTTGCTCCTCATTGCATCGCTTGCCTGTAATGGCAATCTCGCAGCCACTGACATCCCTGCATCTCCCCCTCCTGCATCACAACCCATAGCCGTGCCCGGGAACACATTGGAGACTCAAAATTCCCCGGTCAGCCTGCCGGAGAAGCGCGAGAACCAGGCCGGCGACCCGGATTCCTCACCGAACGCCACTCGCAAACTCGTTTCCGCCGGCGAGAAATTCGTCCGCGGACTGTACGAACGACCATTCAATGCCGAGGTCATGGACACTTACTTCCCCTATCTCGACATCGTGGATACGCAGGGATTCAAGGATGACCTCTGGGGATACGCCACCATCTCCTTGTCGGCCACGGACGCGAACGGAAAACTTCCGGGAAATTATGGGGTCGAGCTGGACCTGAACCGCGACGGCCGCGGCGAGTGGTTGATCCTCGCCTCCAACCCCTCCTCCCCCGAGTGGACCGCGCTGGGCGTTCAAGCGTGGACCGATTCCAACGCGGATGTCGGAGGGCAGATCCCCATGACGGCGGACGAAAATCAGCCGGGTGATGGGTACGAAACGCTGGTATTCGATCAGGGAAATGGAGAACGAACAGACGAAGTCTGGGTGCGCGTTTCAGCCGACGATTCGCGAACCATCGCCTTCGCCTTCAGCCTGGACATGCTGGGAAATCCGGATTCGTTCGCGATGGGTGCCTGGGCAGGTTCCGACTCGCTCAATCCATCCCTGTTCGATATGAACGATCATATGACCCACATGAAAGCCGGGTCACCTCTGCCGGATCTGTTCGTCTATCCGCTCAAGGAACTGGCTGAGATCGACAACACCTGCCGCATTGCAATCGGCTTTGTCCCAACCGGCAGCGAGCCCGGGCTGTGCCAAACTTTTATTCCGGGCGAGTCTGGCGCCCCGGTCGTCGGTTGCACACCATCCTTCTCTGCCGCAGGCGTGCCGATGTATTGCCCATAATGGCATTTGCCCCGATGAGGATCGGGATGGGGAACACTCACCCTCCCCGGATTTTATTATCGCAGGGGAGGGAAACCTTCTACGCGCCAGAAAATCCGGCACGCATAGGAATCATGCCAAGCCAAAATTCACCCGATCCGGGTTGACCACCAGCATGGGAACCTGCATGGTGAATTGAGGCAGATATGGGCTGGAGATCTCCGCTTCATAGATCGAAACCCAAGCCACGTGCATTACTTCCAGACCGGTGGCCATGTCGGTCTGGCTCGAGATGCGCAATTTGCCCTTCACGATGCACCCCCCCATTAACACTTCGACCGGCTGCATGATGCGGTTGAGCTCGGTCGCGTCATAATCCGGCGGATCCTGGGCGGGAGGCGCCAGGTGAAATCCGATCACCTGGGCGGTGGGAATGAAAATCTCCTCCATGGTCATGGATTTCGGCGGCGTGCCCCCGAACAGGACCACCTGCGGCTTGTGCAGATAAATGTAGGGGGGCACCCCCTGGGTGCGCAACCAGATGCTCACACGCATGGTTTCCTTGGTGATCACATCCCCGCGCGTCATGCTGGCCTGGGTGTAGGCCATGACCGTGGAGGTTTTCTCATCGGGCGCCAACGGTTTCGTGATGGACTCCTATGAAAATTATACATTACCCTTCCTGTGAATGTGTGTGTCGTTTATACTAAAACGATTACAGTCCTGAAAAGAATCGGCATATTGTAAACTCCCGGAAGGAATTCGAGGCGTCCCAGTCCGAATATTGGACCAACTGCCTTCCTCTAAAATCCCTGGATTGAAAATCTCAAAACCTCCATGACCCTGGATAAACGTTGGATCATACCAGCTCCCCTAACGCCCGAAGCGGACACCGCGCTGGGAGTATTTCCGCAACCCCTGCGGCAGATCCTGTTCAATCGTGGCTTTGCCACGGAAGCGGCTGCGCGCGCCTATCTCAATGCGCAGGCGGATTTCAACACCGATCCCTTCCAAATGACCGGGATGGACCTGGCCGTGGATCGCATCCGCTACGCGATCCAGAACCGTGAATCCATCGCCATTTACGGCGACTACGATGTGGATGGGGTTACTGCCACCGCGCTGCTGGTGCAGGTCCTGCTGGGGCTGGGTGCGGACGTCCGTGGCTACATCCCAAACCGCTTCGAGGAAGGCTACGGTCTGAACAACGAAGCCCTGGCATCACTCAAGCAGGACGGGGTGAAACTGGTCATCACCGTGGATTGCGGAATCCGCTCGCCGGCGGAGGCGCTGCACGCGCGCAGCCTCGAGCTTGATCTGATCATCAGCGATCATCATCATCCGGCGGAGGGGGAACTTCCTTTCGCTTGCGCGGTGATCAATCCCAAACAGCCGGGAGATACCTACCCGGACAAGGATCTGGCTGGCGTGGGAATTGCCTACAAAATCGCCGAAGCGCTGCTCGACAACAGACCGCAGGCACAACGGTCAACGACTGATGGCTTGAGCGATCTTCTCGATTTGGTGGCGTTGGGAACGGTTGCGGATCTTGCACCGTTGGTTTTTGAGAATCGGGTGCTCGTTCGCAGGGGATTGAAACAAATGCGGGAAACGAAACGGCAGGGATTGTTCTCGCTCGCGGCAGTTTCCGAGCTGCCACTATCCAAGGTCAACGCCGGGCATATCGGATTCATGCTTGGTCCTCGTCTGAATGCCGCCGGCCGGCTGAAGGAGGCGCTGGCCGCCTTTGAATTGCTCACCACCACGGATGTATTTCGCGCCGGAGAGCTGGCACAAATGCTCGAGATGCAAAATCGCGAGCGGCAGCGAATAACGCGTGAAATGCAGCTACAGGCTGAGGAAATCGCATTGGCCAAGCCGGATTCAAGCTACTTGCTTTTCGCAGCGCATGAGAATTTCAACTCAGGTGTGGTGGGGCTTGCAGCCTCACGCCTGACTGAAAGTCATTACCGCCCGGCAGTTGTCGCCGCTAAAGGTCCCGAGGAAACGCGCGGGTCATGCCGATCGATTCCGGAATTTCACATCACCGATGCCTTGGATCGATGCTCGGACCTACTTGTCCGGCACGGTGGTCACGCCGCGGCTGCCGGGTTCACCGTCTGCAATGAAAACCTGGAGGAACTGGAAAAACAGCTCAAATCGCTCGCACAGGAAGCGCTTTCGGAACAAGACCTGCGACCCACGCTCGTGGCCGATGCCGAGCTTTCCCTCACTTCACTGAGGCCGGATCTGGTCAAATTACTTAGCTATCTCGAGCCAACCGGCTACGGGAACCGGGATGCCGCATTCGTGGCACGCAACGTAAAGGTGAAGAGTTCGCGCACCGTTGGAGCGGATGGAAGGCACCTCAAGCTGCTCCTGGAGGATGAGAAGAAATTCAGTCACGATGCCATAGGCTTCCGGCTGGGGGATTGGCAAAAAAACATTCCGCCGCGCGTGGATATTCTTTTCACCTATGAAACTAACGAATATAACGGACGGATCAATTACCAGCTCAACCTTAAGGATGTTAAACCGGTCGGATCCTAGCCCCGGTTAAAACGTGACTGGCTGGCATACAAAATCACAGTCCCCATCTAGGCTGGTAATCGCAGTAATCGTTATCGGTCAAGCGGCGCAGGTCTGTGCCGTCGATGCGCAGTATATAAATCTCACAGCCATGGTCGTCGCCCGGGCGATCGAAATATGCGGTAAAGGCCACCCACTGGCCATCCGGGGAGAATGAGGGTCCCTGCGAATTCCCACCCGCCGGAGACAACACGCGCGCATTCGTTCCATCCGCATTCATGAGGTAAACTTCGCGCTTCCACGGAGCACCCGAATAGGTGACGATATATTTGCCATCAATGGACCAGTCGCTCCGGCCGCGAAGAGCCGGCAGGTTGCTGACCCGGCGCAGCTGCTTGCCATCCCAGTGGATTGTATAGAGCTGGATCGATCCCTCCATGTCCGAGGCAAACAAGAGGGTTTCCCCATCTGGTGACCAGGTGGGATCCCAGCCGGTGATCCCCGGGATATTCGCCGCGTTCTCCCCATTCCGTTCAGCAAGCATGATCGTGTATCGATTCGAATTGACCGTCCAGCGTGTAAATACGATGGACGTTCCGTCCGGCGAGATCTCCGGCGCATTGACCACGCCAAGACGGTTGGTGAGCTGGTTTACTTCACCCGACGCCAGGTCCATTTCGTACAGCTCATAAATGTTTTCCTCACGAAACGCGGCATACACAACGCTCTGCCCATTCTGCGAAAGGGAGGGATAGTAATGCTGCCGGCTGCTGTCGGTAGTCAGGCGGCGGAATCCGGTTCCATCCGCATTGATGATACAGATCTGGTTGCTGGCTTGCACCTTGTAGACTTGACAGGTGAATACGATCTTGCCGGGTGGAGAACTGGCCTGGGAGGAGGCGGGGATCGTCAATGTGGTGGAGGGAATTGAAAATACCAGATCGGAAGTGGGATTGGCAGGCGCACTTCCAAGCGGCGTCGAGGCGGACAATGTTGCCAGCAGATCCGGTGTGGCGACAGGTGCCTTGGAAGGCAAAGTACAGGCGGTCAGGAGAATCATGATCCCCATGGATACACTCAGGCATCGGTTCATTTCCACACCTCTAATGATTCAAGATGGCATTCCTCTCCGGCAAGGATTTTCGCTCCGACACTTGCACAATTCGGACAGGAGGTCCCACCTCGCACCGGATGATATTTCTCAAAACACACCATGCATTGTTGTTCGGCTGGAATAATGCGGAGGCGCAATTCCACATTCGCCAGGTTCGTGTCTCGAATCAAATCGGTCCACTGCGCACGGAATTGGTTCTCATCCAGGGGAAACAATTCTCCCAATGCGATCTGGATCCTTCGGGCAGGCTTTCCCTCGAGTTGATTACGGATGGCAATCAAGCGGGGATGGGGGTCATTCATACCACCTCAGGCTGGTCTATAAGCCGCACACGCCCCTTTC
>VGNF01000135.1 GCA_016866195.1 Chloroflexota bacterium
CTGTCTGGTGGCTAGATATTGATTACATCAAATCAATACAAATGGCCGCGAGACTATGTTTACTCGATGCTGCCGGACGGTTCTCGAATGCGGAGGATAACGAGAGGTTTCGACCCGGCCTGTTCGCCCGATGGCCTTCAAATTGCTTTTGCAGCCTCCACAAGCGATGATACGGAGTTTCCATCTTATCTATTTGTTGTTAATATCGATGGATCAGATGAAGAACAACTGACTTTTGGGAATGACATTGTCAGGCTGCCATCTTGGTCCCCGGACGGCAGGGTCATTGCGTTTAGTACAGCAATCGGTATTGGGCTGGTCAATGTAATCACAAAGGAAGTAACCCATCCTTTTGAGTATAACAAGCCATGGGGAACGAGCACTCCGGCATGGTCGACAGACATATTTGAAATTACATTCTTTGCGAACATCTCCGACTCAACTGGCAATTTTATCGTGGAAGGGTTATACACCTCTAAACCCGATGGAACTAACATGAGGAAATTGACAGGCGCATGGGATCATGGTCCAGATTGGTCGCCTGATGGAAAAAAAATTATCTTTATTCATCAAGAGTCCGGCGACTCGCCATATTTCTTTCGAATTGTAGGGACAGATGGAGCTTTTATCCGCGATATCGATTTAGATTTGCTCGGCCTGTCTAATCCATCGAATCCGAAATGGTCTCCCGATGGTCAGAAAATTCTATTTACGGCAGACCGGCTGGTGCGAACATTCCTTGGCGAAGCTTATCGCTTTGCAGTCTTCAGTGTCAATGCTGATGGCACAGGATTGAGCATTATTCGTGATGCAAAAAGTGATACGCTTGGCAGCGAATACGGCAGGTTTCCTCCCCTACCTCGAGGAGTGAACTTTGGAAATGTAGATTGGTGTGAGATCAAATAGGCGCTTATTTGGCCGGTTGCTGGAGGCTTCTTATCTGAATACCTTTACAGACGTGATGGCGTAAGCCAATGATCAGAAATCACTAATTTCCTCTTTCCTTGGCGATGCCTTGGGATCGGTGCGCCAGTTGACCGCTGCCGACGGAGAGATCACCATCGACTATACGTACGATCCGCTTCGCGAAGCACTCTGTAAGGGCTCGCTGGCGCAAGGTCTACCCCTTTGGGGCACACGTCCCGACCTGCGCCCAAAGGGACCGAAGTTATACAGCCAGCGGGGATAATTTGTATACGCGGGCCAGTTTGGTTGCCGTGGCGAAATCCTTTTGCCGAAGCGCCTCGCGTACTTCGTCCAGTTTCGCAGCGTCCTCCACCGACAAATAAGGGGACCAATCATCGTCCGTATAGATCAGCTCAATCTCCACTTCCGCCGCATATTCATCCTGACGAATCAAGCGGGTTGTCTGTTTTTTGGTCATTTCTTTCTCCTTATAAAGTCCTCTGACCAACGTGTTGGATCCGGCCGGTAAGCTGTTATCAACACGGCAGGGGACGAAGCGTTTTTTGGAATTCCCCAGACGACATGAATGGGATGACCTTGCAGGTCTCTTTGCAACACCAGCACACAAGGGCCTTTAATGTAATCGGGGTAATCTTCGACAGGAATTGCATCTGCCACACCGGCCATTAATTCACGGATAACAATATTGTCATCAGCCAGTTCGTCATATCCATGAGCAGAGATAAATACTTGATCTTGTCCGATAAGCGCAAGTATTTTCTTGAACGTCTCGCTCATGGGCAAATTATACATGAAAAGAAAAACCGCCCGGCTGCAGTCCTACACCCACCGCGCTGCCCGCGGACGGCGAGATCGCCATCGACTATTCGTACGATCCGCTTCGCGAAGCACCCTGTAAGGGCTATCGATTGACCGCCGCGGACTATTCGACCGGCGACTTCTATCATTACACCCTTCGACTTCGCTCAAGACGGCGCTTATGATGAGGTTGGAAATCTCGCTGGCGCAAGGTCTACCCCTTTGGGGCACACGTCCCGACCTGCGCCTCAAAGGGACCACAGGTCTCAACCCTCTGACAGCCTTATAATCTCCTTATGAAGCGCTACCGCATCGTCTATGTAAGCCAATGAACTGAATTGAAAAGTGTGTATAATCGTTGCTGTCATACATGGACATACAGGATATCATCTCTGCAATACACGAGCATCGCCTGCGCATCACCGACCATGCTGATGAAGAGTCGCAAGCAGACTCGCTGACATTTGACGAAATATTCCTGAGTGTATTGCAAGGCGAGATTATTGAAGATTACCCCACAGACAAGCCCTATCCAAGCTGCCTGATCTATGGAAATAATTTTCAAGACGAGCCGATTCACAGTATTTGGGCGTACAGTATCGAAACCCAATAGGCAGTCCTGATTACGGTTTACCGACCTGACCCCAATCGCTGGGTCAACTGGCGCCAAAGGAGAAAATAGTGAAGCCTTTTAATAAATGCCCCGTTTGCGGCGGAGAATTGGTGGAAAAGGAAGTGGAGAAATTACTCAAAGGCGGCACCAATACCGCGGTCTTGAAAGTGACGGCTGAAGTTTGCCTGCAATGCGGTGAGCGCCTCTACCCGGAAGAGACTGTACGCCGCTTTGAGCAAGTCCGCCAAAAGCTGGCAAATGAAGACGTGGGGGAATTTCAATTGGTGGGTCAGACATACCAGGTAGCTTGAGTCTTCGCTGGCCTTCACTCGCACGGCAAGCCCCACGCCTACCGCGCTGCCCGTAACGGTGAGATCACCATCGACTTATCGTACGATCCGCTTCGCGAAGCACCCTGTAAGGGCTATCGATTGACCGCCGCGGAATATTCCACAGACGATTCATGTCACTACACCCTTCGACTTCGCTCAGGGCGGCGCTTATGATGAAGTTGGCAATCGTCTCTCGGTGAATAGCATGGTCGGCGGTCTACCGTCCGCGGTCGCTTACGCCTACGATGTTGCCAATCGCTTGTCCACGGTCAATGGCACGAACTATTCCTTTGATGCAACCGGCAACGCTTCGGCAAGCTCAGCGCGGCGCCTGCTCAACGATGGGACGAGTACGTATACCTACGATTCCGCTCGCGAAGCATCCCGAAGGGGCAACCGCCTGATCTCCGTCCTCGGTCCTCAGTCCTCCGTCCAGTATAGCTACAACGGTTTGGGAGATCGCCTGACCAAAAATGGAATCCAGTACACGCTGGATTTGAACCCTTCGGCTTCGCTCAGGGCAGGCTCTGGATTAACTCAGGTATTGGATGATGGAACGAATGCTTATACTTATGGTGTGGGAAGAGTCTCTCAAAAGCACGGCTCTGTCACTGAATACTTCCTGTCCGATGCCCTCGGTTACGTCCGCCAGTTGACGGATTCAAGCAGTGTGGTCACGCTGGCCAAATCCTATGCGCCGTATGGGAAAGTGACCTGCCCCCTCCGTCACTCCGTGACACCTTCGCGTGCATACCCGCAGGGTACCCCCAAATCCGACGATTAAAAGCATGAATGTGGATTCAGAGTGTTTATTGTCGGATTTGGGGGAGGACGGGAGGGGGTCGATCACTGGTGAAGCGGTCGATCCCAATGGGCTGACGTATCTCCGTGCGCGGTATTACTCCGGCGACGTGGGCAGGTTCCTTTCGTGGGATACGTGGGGGAGAAATCAAGTCCCTCTTTTTCAATCCTGAAATTCTTCCTGCAGAATATTCTCAACTTGCGCTTTTTATACAGGAACTTCCTCCGTTGCGGCAACCCAGGCAATGTCCCAGCGAATGGCAAAATATTCGTGCACGGCAATGTTTCTAAAACTGATGATATCCACCCACGGGATCTCATGGAAGCGGTTCGTGAATTCCTTTGGCAGTCGGGCGGCGGCTTCTCCGATGACGGTCAGCTTTTGGAGTACCGCGCTATTGAGCATTTCATTGTGTTCGAACTCATTGAAATCCTGCCCCGATAAAAATCTATCAATGGCCTGTGCCGCTTCCACAATATCCACAAGAAATAATTTCTCAGGTCGCATACACGACCTCGATATTGGACAGGACAGAATCACGGATGACGGGCTTTAAGCCATCCAAGGGCACCAGATCCACCGGCCGTTTGAAAATTTCCGAAAGTTCGCGCTGCATGCAGGAAAAAGTGATAAACCCGATGCGCGCCGCGGGCTGGAAGGATATAAGGACATCCACATCGCTTTCCTTGCGGAAGTCCTGTCTCAAAACAGAACCAAAAAATGCCAGCTTCTGTACATGATAGCGATGACAGAATTCCATCAGTTCCTTTTCGGGAATTATGATCTTGCTTTTGGAGGCCTTCCTGGTCGTCATATATTTTGATCATTATACAGCATTGTTTCTTGACCACGCCAAGAATGACCTCACCCAGGTTCTTGTCGCCAACACAACCTTCTATGGGCATGACCTTGGTCAAATCTTTCAGATGAGCGGGAACACGCCCGAGTACTTCCTGGGAGATGCCCTGGGATCGGTGCGCCAGCTCACCGACCCGGCCGGCGCGATTACCCTTGCGAAATCCTGTGCGCCGAATGGCGAGGTGACCTACCCTCCCGCCCGCTGGGCACCCTCCTCAATTTCCGTATTGGGAGTTTGGGGACATCGTGCCCGAAGCACAGCGGACTGGTAGGGTTGGGGTGGGGCAAGTGCATTTGCGTTCACTGGGGAACAAACGGACAGTTACATTAAGTTAATTTACCTGCGCTCCCACGCCAGGCGAGAGCATACATATTGGGCGGTATAATTGATTTGAAAAGCTAAATGACCAAGGTCTACCTCGATACTTCCTGCCTCAATCGTCCTTTCGATGACCAATCTCAGGAAAGGATTCGCCTTGAGTCTGAAGCAGTCTTGGCAATTTTGTCGAGATTTGAGAAAGGTGAATGGGATTGGCTGGGCAGTGATGTGCTGATCGATGAAATTGAGCAAACACCCGATGTCCAGAGGTTGACCCGAACAAGATTGCTTGCCAGCTTTGTAACACATTCAATAGCGATAGGCCCGGCAGAGATCGAAAGGGCAAAAGAATTGCATAAAAAAGGATTTGAACCATTCGATGCTTTACACATCACATGCGCAGAGCACACACGGGCGGACGTGTTTCTATCGACCGACGATCGCTTGTTGAAATTGGCCAACCGCCTTTCAAATGAACTGCATGTGCGGGTGGAAAATCCTCTGACCTGGATTGAGGAGATAATCTGATGAATACAAAAACAATGTCCCTGGAACAGATCCGTGTCGCTGGCCTGGAGGTGTTGGCGCGCGAACTTGGGGCTGTGGGCATGATCCGCTTCCTTCAGCAATTTGAGACAGGGCAGGGTGACTACTCCAAGGACCGGCACAAATGGCTGGATGAACAGGATTTGGAGACCATTGTGATGCGGATTCAGCAAAAACCGAAGGGAAGTAAAAAGGCCACTTAAAATTCAGCAGTAGTCCAACGACGGAAAAAAACCTACTCCTACTGCCTCGGCGACATCTCCCAGCAAAGTGGGAACACACCTGAGTACTTCACATTCGCTTCGCTCACATCGCCCCGACACCGCACCTGCGGTGGGTGCAGGTGTGTACTTCGGGAGTGCAAGCCTGGGTGATGCTTTGGGAAGCGTGAGGCAGTTGTCAGATAGCAACGGTGAAATCACCCTGGCCAAATCCTACGCGCCGTATGGAGAGGTGACCTACCCCTCCCGCCCGTTGGGCACCCTCCCAAAATTCCATTTTGGGAATTTGGGGACATCGTGCCCGAAGCACAGCGGAGTGGTAGGGCTGGGGAGGGGCCAGTGCATTTGCTTTCACTGGGGAACAAACCGATCCCAATGGGCTGACGTATCTCCGCGCGCGGTATTACTTGGGCCCGAGAATTGACCGAAGGTCTGGCTCAAAGATGTCGGCCTGTATTCCGTGACTATCCGAATTTATGCCGTTAGAGACAGTTCGTTGATGAGTGTTTGCGGCAGCGAATGACAGAGAACAAACTGGCAGGGAAGAGATAATCCTCTCCCGATTCATCGATCACGCGTATCATTTTATGGTTTTCGGCTTCCTTATCCGGCAACACCTGATATATCTTGCGCGGCTCCAGGGAGGCCTCGTAGCCATTGTTTTTAATACACACAACAATTTGAAGAGATGATTCAGTGGTCATGTAATTTTCCAAGAATGTGTTTTACCTTTACGTCACGTTTTCCATTTCCATGCGCTTCATACCAGTGGATTTCTGCAAAATACACCGTGTCGTCTGGTAGGCGGACAGTCGCCAGCCCTTCAATTTTCTCCAACGCCCTCTACCGTGTTTCCTCTGTAATCTGTCCAGCTCGCGAATGGAATGTCCTGCGGCGATGACTTCGATCTGTGTAATATTTCCGATTATCTCAACTTGATCCGTCTGCATGGCACGGTCATTATACACCTTGCTCGGCGTGGGTTTTCTCCCTTCGGGAACGATACGCGAAGCACCCGTAGTGGCGACCTCGCCGAGTTTTTTACCTCACCCCTAATCTGTTCGAGAAGCACTTCTTAGGTCTCATTAGGAGAGGACGTCTCAAAGAGACAGGTGAGGGGATATACTTTCTCTGGGACGCGCTTGGAAGCGTGAGGCAATTGGTAGAAAACACTGGAGCGATCACCCTTGCCAAATCCTATACGCCGTATGGAGAGGTGAGTTACCCCCTCCGTCACTCACCTGCACTGCACCACACCTGCCCTTGTGGGCGGTGCCAGGGAACGCACGAAGTCCCCGAGCGCAGCGAGTGGGAGTACGGCGCAGTGTCGTGACACCTTCGCGTACATACCGTAAATGAAAAAACGCCTTTGCTATTAGGCGAAACTCATTGAATTAATAGCGGCCGCGATCCAACCGTACATCGGGATTGGCTATTTCCTCCAATCGAGCAGGGAAAACCTGGACAGCGCAGGCTTTAAACTCCGGGATCTTCGCCTGCGGATCCAGCGCATCGTTGGTCAATAAATTCGCTGCGGCCTCCGCGAAGTGAAATGGGATGAAGACCAATCCTACGGAGGTCTTTTCCGTCACAAGCGCCCGCAGGAAGATCTTCCCTCGTCGGGATTCCACGCGGACCGGATCGCCGTCTCGTATGCCATGAATTTCAGCGTCCGCCGGATGGATCTCCACCCGGGCTTCCGGATAGGCTTCGTTCAACGCAGAATTCCGGGTCATGGTACCGCCGTGCCAAAATTCCAGCACGCGGCCGGTAGTAAGGATGAACGGATACTCATCATCCGGTTGTTCGACCACTTGGACATAATCCAGGGTATGGAATTTCCCCTTTCCGCGGGGAAACGTATCGACGAACAATGTGGGAGTTCCCGGATGGTCTCGATGCGGCACCGGATAGATCAAGCCCACCTTGTCGATGCGGTCGTAGGTTATCCCGGCATAATCGGTGTTTACTTCCGCCATTTCCCGCAAAATCTCCTGCGGGTGCGAGTACTCCCACTTCGAGGTCGGGCGTCCCAATCTCTCTTCGATTCGTTTGGCAAGCTCACAAATTATCTGCCAGTCCGGGCGTGCCTGACCTGCAGGAGCATGTGCGGCTCGCACTCGCTGTACACGACGGTCGGTATTCGAAAACGTCCCATCCTTCTCCGCGAACGGGGTGGCGGGCAGAAAGACATCCGCGAATGCACCGGATTCATTGATAAAGATATCCTGGGCGACCAAAAATTCCAATTGCTCCATGTGTCTGCGCGTTTCATTCAAGTTCGGTTCGGACATCATCGGATTCTCTCCCATGATGTACAGCCCGCGAATTCCCCCCTCATGTGCATGGGTCAGGATTTCCGTCGTCGTCAGTCCGAGTTTCCTGGAGAGTCCACCCTTTTCGATGTTCCACACGCGTTCCCATTTCTCCGCATTGGCATCATTGTCCACGCGCATGTAACCCGGATAGTGGAACGGCAAAACGCCCATATCGCTCGCTCCCTGGACGTTGTTTTGCCCTCGCAGCGGATTCAGGCCGGTTCCGTCCCGACCGATGTGCCCGGTGAGAAAGGCCAGGTTGATCAACGAAAGCGCGCTGGCTGTCCCATGGGAAAGCTGCGAGATGCCCATCCCCCAATAAATGGCACCATTTCTGGCGCTGGCATACATTCTGGCTGCGCGGCGTATACCCTCCGCCGGAACTCCGGAGATGTCCTCGGCATATTCAGGTGTGAATTTTTCCAGCGATTCGGCATACTCGTCAAATCCCTCCGTACGGTCCAGAATAAATTGAGGATTGGTCAATTTCTCTTTGACGATTACATGTGCCATTGCACTGAAAAGGGCAACATTCGTGCCGGGCTTCAGCGGAAGCCATAATTCGGCAAAATCCACGAGTTCGATCCGACGCGGATCCGCCACGATCATTTTCGCTCCGTGCTTCCGTACGGCTTCCTTCATTTGCAACGCGATGATCGGGTGGTTTTCGGTGGTATTGGACCCGGTCACGATAAACACATCGTTCAACGTCACCTGTGAGGCCGTATTGCTCATTGCTGACGAACCTATCGCCTGCTGGAGGGCAACCACGGAACCCGCGTGACACAACCGGGTGCAGTGATCCACATTATTTGTTCGGAACAAAGCCCTGAACAGCTTCTGCAGCACATAGTTATCCTCGTTGGTCGCCTTGGCACAGCAATACACCGCCAGCGCATCGGATCCATCCCTTTGATAGATATGCGCCAAACGGTCCGCTACATAATCCAGCGCCGCCTCCCAGGAAACCTCCTTCCAATCAGAGAGTTCGAAGGCTTGCGACCTTGCACCCGGTGATTGCGGTTGTTTTCGGATTAATGGAACGGTGATCCTTTTCGGATGATAGATGAAATCGAATCCAAATCGTCCTTTCACACACAGGTTGCCCTGGTTGACCGGAGCGTCATGGGGGGAAGTGATCTTGAAAACTTGATCATTTTTGACGTGCATCAGCAGATTGCATCCCACACCGCAATAAGGACAGGTCGTTGAAATAACTCGGTCAGCTTTCATCCTTAATACCTCGATGGATGTATTTCGTAAGACTTCTTAGGCGGCAATCAGGAGGATTGACATCAGCGCCAGGAGGATACCTGTCCACTGGGTTCGAGAAATGTGCTCGTGCAGAAGAATCCAGGCGAGCAAAACCGTCACACCAGGATATAAGGATGACAGCACGGCGGAGACGTCCAACCTCCCGGCACGACTGGCGAGTATGTAGAAAATATTTCCCGTGACGTCAAGCACACTGATCACAAGCATGAAAGGCCATTCCCGAAGGGGAAGCGATTTCGGTTTTTGGAAAACTTGCGCAAGTAGATAGAGAATTCCAACGGCTGAAAACCTCAAAAGAAAGATCGGCCAAAGTACGGATTCTCTTGAAACTTCATGCATGAGAATAAAAAATAACCCGAACAGGAAACCGGCAGACAAAGGCATGCGAATATTCGACCAATTTAGCTGAAGGGCATTCCCCTCCTCCCGGGCGATAACCCAGATGGCGACAAGGGCAAAACCAATTCCTGTCATAACAACCAGGGATGGAATTCCTTCAAGGATCGATCCCACCACAACCGGCAGGATACCGGCCATCAACGCCGAAACAGGTGCGGCTACGCTCATTTTTCCCTCGGCAAAGGACTGGTAAAGCAACACGATCCCCAGGCCTCCAAATAAACCACAGATCAGGGAATACAGCACACCCCTTGGGGTGGGAAATGAGTCCGAGAAAAGAAATGCCAATCCTGCGACAATGGGCATGGCCCC
>VGNF01000136.1 GCA_016866195.1 Chloroflexota bacterium
CCTCACATCCCCGCTGCCAAGCACCGGGATCTTCACGCAGGATTTCACCTCCGCGATGGCATCCCAATCCGCCTGGCCGGAGTAGCGCTGTTCCTTGGTGCGCCCGTGCACGGCGAGCAGGGAACCGCCGTTCTCCTCCACAATGCGCGCGATCAATTTGTAGTTCCGGTTCTTCTCCCAACCCAGACGGATCTTGCCGGTGACCGGCACCTTTAAAGCTGAGCTTAACATCCTGAAGGTGCGGGCGACCTTCACCGGCGTGGGCATCATGCCGACCCCCGCGCCGCGATCTGCGATGCTTTTGGCCGGGCAGCCCATGTTGATGTCGATGACGTCCGGGTTCAGTTCCTGCACCTTCAACGCGGCTTTGAGGATCGAAGCAGGATCGTCGCCGTAGATTTGGAAGGTGACCGGTCGTTCAGCCTCCTTGAAGAACAATCGCTTGCCCGGCTCTTTCGAGCGGCTGAGGATCTTTTCCACCTTCACGAATTCGGTGTAGCTCATGGCCGAGCCCAACTCGCGGCAGGATGAGCGGAACGGCCAGTCGGAATATCCGTCCATGGGCGCGAGAATCGCGTCGCCATAGACAGGCACGTCGCGAATGAAAAACGCGGGGGAAGGATTGGAAGGGGGCATATCTACCCTCAGGCCGGATGGAGTATAACAAAGAAATCCGTCTCGGAATCCGGTATTGAATCAGGCTCGGACAACCAGGAGGAACCTATGCAGGAAGAGCAGCTCGATCTGGCGCTTCAGTTGATGAGATCCGGCAGGATCGAGGAGAGCCGCAGGACCTTGGAATCTTTCCTAAAGGAAAACCGCAGCCATGTGCTTGCCTGGAAGTTATATGCAGAAACATGGCCGGATGCAACGAACCGGATGCGCGTCTGGGAATATTGCCTTCGTTTCAATCCGGGAAATAAGCAGGCTGAGCAGATCCTGGCAGAGTTGGCAGGTGGCGGGACGAAAGGAACTCCTGTGCCGCCGCGCTCACAAGAAAGCAAGGGAGTGCCGGCAGCTCAAGGACGAGGCGGCTTTTTCTATTGGCTGCTCTTCGGCGGAGTTGGGCTCCTTGCGCTGGCCGTCCTTGTTGGCGTGGTGATGTTGGTCAACTCCTATCCGAAGGATCCGGCCGGGTATCGGCACGAAACGCCGGTGGAATACTACTTGTATGTCCCGCATGACTATTCAGCCGATCGCGAATGGCTGTTGTTTGTGGGCATCCATGGCGCGGGAAGCTCGGGGCTGGAATGCTGGAATATGTGGCAGGTCTATGCGGAGAGGGAGGATTTCATCCTCCTGTGCCCGACCATCCCTGGAGATGCCGGAGGGTATTGGCAGGATGTGGGTGAGGAGACTGTCTGGAGCGCGGTCGGGGAGGTCCATAAGGGGTATCGCGTCAACCAGCGCATGTTCCTGGCTGGGTTTTCCGCGGGAGCGTTTTTCATCCAGGGTTTCGCCTACCATCATCCCAACGCGGTCAGAGGGCTTGCCATTCTTTCGTCCGGATTCTATATGCCCAACGTTCCCCAAGTCCCGATCCTGGTGGTGATTGGGGACGCCGATGACCCGGCCGCCATCCGTGCGAGCGAACAAATGACTTCGGACCTGACGCAATACGGGTATGATATTCAGCGTGAGTTATTGCCGGGGGTCGGTCATACCGTGACGCCCACCGCGAAAACGATGACCATCGAATTGTTCAGAAAGACCCTCGAGGAATAAGAAAGGCGCAGGACCTGCTCCCTGCGCCTTCACGGTCAGGCGGGCTGCTTCTTCAACAGGTCCAGATGGTGCTTGCGAAATTTGGCGACCTTGGGGGCAACCACCGCCTGACAGTACGGTTGATTCGGATTGCGGGCGAAGTATTCCTGGTGATACTCCTCCGCTACATGGAATGATTCGATTTTTGTCACTTCTGTGACAATGGGATCGTCCCAGATTTTTTGAGCGTTCAATTCACGGATGAGGTCCTCGGCAATCCTCCTTTGTTCGTCGTTGTGAAAGAAGATTGCGGAGCGATACTGCGTGCCCACGTCCGCGCCCTGACGGTTGAGCGTGGTGGGATCGTGGATGGCAAAGAAGACGTTCAAGAGGTCGCGGTATGAGAGGACGGCCGGGTCAAAGTGCACCTGCACTACTTCGGCGTGTCCGGTGTTTCCACTGCACACCTCGCGGTAGGTCGGGTTGGGGACGTGTCCGCCTGTGTAACCGGATTCAACCGACTGTACGCCCTTCAATTCGTCAAAGACAGCCTCCAGGCACCAGAAACAGCCTCCGGCCAGGGTCGCGGATTCCAATTGGTTCATGTCGTATCTCCCTTGTCTAAAGTGAAGTGATCCTGCTCTGATACAGACGCCGGGAAGAGCCGGAATCTTATTACAGGGTGCTGCGACAACCTCTAAACGGTAGTTACGATTTTTTACCTTATTTCAGCCTAATTCCGTTTGGTGATTTATGCAAGAAGCAGTAAGGTCTTCCTGTCTTTTGGAATTTCAATCCGGGGGGAGACTGCCGCCGTTCAGCGCATGCCCGAGATCGTGATCAACCCGTTGCTGATATTGATGTTCATGATCTCCAGGCCCGGTACCTGTTCGTTGATCTTTTGCGAGATCAGCTGGTTGAGCCAGGCTTCGCCTTGTGTGAGAAGGATGTCGGGTACAGTCTGATTGCCGATCTGGATCGATTCGAGCTCCACGCCGGGCATGCCGTTCAGGTCCAGCGTGAGCGTTCCCGCGATCAGGGCGGAGGTGGAGTTCGTCATTCCGTTCACCATGCCCCAGATCTGAATCCTGCCGTCCCGCAAATAAACCTGAACCTCGCTCAGAGGCAGATCGGGGCTTTCCTTCAAGGACAGGTCCAGCCAGGAAGTGACCTGTTGCTCGTCCAACGTCACTGAAGCCAGCGAGCCGGGCTGTGGTAGGGCTCCCTGTAATTTGGCGCGCGCTTCGGCGCCGGCACCTTCGAACGGGAGAATCTCCGCGCCCGGGCGAGCCGGCGCGCCATCCATTCCGCTTTCTGCGCTTTTCACCGCCAGTCCGATCAGGGCATCCAATAGCGGGGCAAACTGTGGATACTCCGCGCTGACCTCGGCGCGGGTTTGCGCGGCGATGTCCTGCTCCAGGGCCTGCGCGAAGGGAGTGGGCGTGGAAGGAATGATCCACTTCGCCACACTGGATTGCGGATTGTTCTTGGCGATCACGTAGGTGGTGGTCACCATCCCAAGCAGCAGGGCAAGGATCAGAGCCGCGCTGCGAAGCGGTCTCCTGGCAGGGGTGGTCGCCTGCCACGGGCTTTGTTGCGCAGGATGATCGAGGGGCAGGGTCGGGCTGATGGAATTGAGACGAATCAAGCCGATGCGGGCTTCGTTGTTGCGGGGATTGATCTGCAGCACGCGTTCGTAGCATTGCGCGCGCTGCTTGGGATCCGTCTCGATGCGCCCCTTCAGCATCCAGGCCTGTTCGTCGTCCGAATGGGTGGAAATCAGGTCCGAGAGAATCTTGAGCGCCAGCGCGCGATTCCCGCGCTGAGAGACATAGTCAGCCTGCTTGAGAAGTTCCTGCCTGTTCATGTTTATTTCAAGGGTGGAATCTTATACAGCTCTTGTTGTTTCGAGGCACGGTCCCACAGATCCAGCAATTCGTCTTATGGAGAATATTGATCGCTCAGAGAGTGTTTGTAAATCGACAACTCACCACAGATGAACACAGATGCAGGGGGGATTCATGTGAAAGTTCATCTGTGTTTTTCTGTAGCCAAACCGAATTTCAAAACACTTGCTCAAGCCTTCAGGATTTCCAGGATCTACACGCTGGGTTCCGCGATCGACTCGCCGAGTTTTTCGAGGATGATATCGCCATCCTCGTTTACGTTGACGTGGATCGAATCGCCGTTGGCGAATTCGCCCGAGAGCAGCTTGTCTGAAAGCGGATCCTCCACCTTTTGCTGGATCACGCGGCGCAGGGGACGCGCGCCGAACTCGGCGTCGTAGCCCTGATCTGAGAGGGAGGTGAGCGCCTCGGCTGATGCGTTCAACACCAGGTTGTGTTCCTTGAGCCGCTCGGCAACCTTGTTCAGTTCCAGCGAGACGATCTGCTGGATGTCCTCGCGGTTGAGCGAGCGGAAGATGACGACCGCATCGAGCCGGTTGATGAATTCCGGGCGGAAGGCGCGCTTGAGGGATTCGTTCAACTTCTTGCGCATCTCCTCGTAGGACAGGCGCTCTTCCGTGACCTCGTCGCGCTTCAGGGCGAACCCGAGCGAAGACTGTTTCTTGATCACGTCCGCGCCGATGTTGGAGGTCATGACGATGATCGCGTTGCGGAAATCCACCTTACGGCCCTTGGCGTCGCTCAGGTGGCCCTCCTCCATGATCTGCAGTAGCATGTTATGCACTTCGGCATGCGCCTTCTCGACCTCGTCGAACACCACGATCGAATACGGCCTGCGGCGCAGGGCTTCGGTCAACTGGCCGGCATCCTCATAACCGATGTATCCGGGCGGGGCACCCACCAGGCGCGAGGCCGTGTGGCGTTCCATGAACTCGGACATGTCGAGCTGCACCGCGGCATCCTCGCTGCCGAACATGAACTTCGCCAGCGCCTTGGTCAGCTCGGTCTTGCCAACGCCCGTGGGGCCGAGGAAGATGAACGAACCGATCGGGCGTTTCGGGTCCTTCAGGCCGGCGCGGGCGCGGCGCACGGCGCGCGAGATGGCGATGATCGCGTCCTCCTGCCCGATGATGGACTGGCGCAGTTCCTCCTCCATCTTGAGCAGGCGCTGGGATTCCTCCTCGGCCAGCTGCATGAGCGGCACGCCGGTCCACATCGAAACGACCTCCGCGATGTCATTGGCTGAAACCACGGGACTGTTGGCGCGGTCCCAACCGGTGCGCAGGCGTTCGATCTGCTGACCCAGGTCGATCTCACGCTCCTCCCATTCCTTGATGTCCTCGCTGTTGCCCTCCTCCTGGGCGAGTGTGCGGTTCTGGCGTGCCTGCCGCAGTTGACCGAACAGGTCCCTGGCATGCTTCGCGGCGGGGCTTTTGTACATGCGCACGCGCGAGGCGGATTCGTCGATCAGATCGATGGCCTTGTCGGGCAGGAAGCGTTCGGTGACATAGCGGGATGACAGGTGGGCGGCGGCATCGAGCGCCTCGTCGGAGATGATCAGATGATGATGTTCCTCGTAGGCGCCGCGAATGCCGCGCAGGATCTGGATGGTCTCCTCCTCGGAGGGTTCCTCCACCTGCACCGGCTGAAAGCGCCGTTCGAGCGCGGCATCGGATTCGATGTGCTTGCGATATTCGTCGAGCGTGGTGGCGCCGATGACCTGCAATTCGCCGCGCGACAAGGCGGGCTTGAGGATGTTGGCCGCGTCCACCGAGGAGCCGGCGGCTCCCGCCCCGACCAGCATGTGCACCTCGTCGATGAACAGGATTGCGCCGGATTGTTTCAATTCGTCGATGATGCGCTTGAGACGTTCCTCGAACTGGCCGCGGTACATGGTGCCCGCGACCAGGGAACCGACGTCCAGCTGCAGTACGCGTTTGTTCATCAACGGCGCGGGGATGTCGCCCTCGACGATGCGCTGGGCAAGTCCCTCCACGATGGCGGTCTTGCCCACGCCGGGTTCGCCGATCAGGGCGGGATTGTTCTTTGTGCGTCGGGCGAGAATTTGAATGACACGTTCGATCTCCATCTGGCGGCCGATGACCGGGTCGAGCTTCTTCTCCTCGGCCTTGGAGGTCAGATCAGAGGCCAGTTGATCGACGAGTGGAGTCTTGGGGTTGGCGCCGGAGGCCGCGCGTCCGGCGGGTGCCGGACCGGAGGGCGTTGGGGAGGAGGCGGATTCGTTCAACACGCGGCGGGTCTGCCGGCGGATCTGATCCGGCGTGACGCCCAGCCGCCGAAGCGCCTCCAGTGCCACGGATTCGATGCGCACCAGTCCCAGCAGGATGTGTTCGGTGCCGATGTAATGATGGCCGAGTCGGCGGGCTTCCTCCACGGCGAATTCGAGGACCTGCTGGGTTTCCGCGGCCAGCTCGATGCGATTGGGATCGAAATTGGGTGCGCCGCCCGAAACCCGCTGAATGATCTCGCGCACGCGGTCCGGCGTCATGCCCAGTTCGCGCAGCACGCGTCCGGCCACCCCGCCCTCCTCATCCATCAATCCCAGCAGCAGATGCTCGGTTCCTATGTTGTTCTGGCGGGCGCGTTCGGCCTCCTGATGTGCGAGGCTGAGGACACGCCGTGCCCGCTGTGTAAATCGTTCCATGCCGGCCATTTTTTCTCCTGATATCTGCGGGGGATTCTACCAAAAACGAGGGAACCCGATGTAGGAAAAAGGTTAGAGTTTCCTAACGCTTGTGCGAAGTGGTTCAATCTTACTCTAGAAAAAACGCGATTCGCAGCTTTAAACCCATTGGGGGATTGTCATTTGTAGGGAAATGACGCATCATGGGAGCAACGCCAAAGGGAGAGGAGCAATCCCATGAAAAAACAATCCTTCGGATTGATTTTGCTATTGGTCATGCTGGGGGTCAGTGCATGTGATTACAGGGAGGCAAAGCCCTCCTTCACGATCGACGGCACGCCGAATCCACTCTATTACGGCGGTACATGTTCCACACCGGTGATGACGTTCACGATCAGCGGTTTCGCGGAGGGGGCGACCATCGATAAGGTCACCGCCAGTTATCAGCTGTTCGATGGGTCGGGGACGGAAATCCATCGATCCACGTTCGAATTACATCCCATTCCCGATGCTCCACCGGTCGCGTATGACGCCGATCGCATCATCGTCATCCCCGACCCGGAGACGTTCGGCAGCGGCAGTATCAAACTGGAAGGGATTATCAATCTCACTTTGCCCGACCGGGGCGGGACCTTTGCATTGGTCGAAGCAAAGACCATCCCCGTCCTGCCTTGTCCACCAAAACCCGTCTTCCCCACCATCGACCCCGGCCTGCCGCCCGCCAAGGGGACGCTTGTTCCTCCCGACGCGCCGGATAAGCCCGCGCCGTCAGACGACGAAGGAGCGCCGCCCGCACCGCCTTCCTGCAGCACCGATCCCAACAATCCGAGTTGCGTGCCATAGGATTATCTGTTATCCCCATCGCCTTTGATCGCGCCGCGCGCCTGGCGATCCGATAATTTCGCGATATTCCCTTCGGCGACTTCATCCAGTGAAATGTCCAGTTCCGTGCACACCTGGGCGATGTACCATAAGACATCGCCCAGTTCGGATTTAAGCGCTTCGCGTTCCGCCTCGCCAATAACCCCGTCCTTGTCGCGGAAGATCTTTTTGATCTTGCCCGCCACTTCCCCGGCTTCGTTGGCCAGCCCCAGCGTGGGGTAGATCACCGCGTGCCCGATGACCGGGTACTTCGCCGTGGCGCGCGCCTTTTGTTGGTACTCGGTGAAGTTCATTTGGACGTCCTGAATTCTCGACATGCCATTAGTGGCGTCACAATGGGGGCATGGATATACGTTTCCAAATCTGCGCGACCCAAAAGATGTTTTTTATCCAGCGTGACGAGCATGTTCACCTTTGCTGTTTTTGCGGCAGCGATGATGGGGGCGTCTTTCAATACGACCAGTCTTGCCGCATCCAGGACGGCCTGTTTGGTTGCATCCACAATATCGATGCCGGCAGTGTGAATAACCCGATCAAGGTACTCCAAGGGTGGGGTGCTCAAGCCGGAGAGATTGCGGATTGTCTCCTGAAGCACGAAATTACTGATGACGATTGTGATTTCCCCGCCTGCGCACATGAGGACGAGATCGCGCGAATGCCCCCTGGACGAATTGGCGGCGGAGAATAGGACGCTCGAATCCATGAAGACCCGCGGCGTCATGATTTGCCTTCGAGACCATACATTTCCTTGAGCAGTTGTTCGCGAATGGCCCGGCTGCGTTTGTTCCATTTTTCCTGTGTGATGCCATCCGCTTTCAAGGCCTTCCCGATCTTGTCTAGGGCGTCTGCCACGATGAGTTCGGCGGGCTTGATCAACACGCCCGCCTCGGTCTCAACAAACATGACCATGTCCCCCTTTCGCAAATTCAACTTCCTGCGAATTTTGGTGGGGATGGTAACCTGGCCTTTTTCCTGAATGCGCATGTAGGTTGTCACGGGTTTCTCCAAAAGTCATACTTTCATGAAAGTTCTACTTTCGGGAAGTATATCATGATTGTCGCAGTATCTTCGTGCAGCTGCGTGTGGGTGGGTGGTCGCATGCCCATCGGCCGGGATTTGCCACGGTGTACACCTTATGTGGAATTCGGTAATGCCCATGATGGCTCTCTCGGATGAGTCTCAATAGTGGGAAAGTGCCAATGCTTGACAACAGAACATTTGTTCTACTATAATGGGTTTGTATGTCTATCTGGCAAAGATGGTTGTACCTGATAGGCTTGCGCACCAACCCCGGCCCTCGTTATTTCGAGATCAGTGAAAGTCTGCAAACCACGCTCTCGACACTCGCCGCGCACGAAGGCCGACCTGAACACGATTTGATCCCTGACCTGCTGGCCGCCGGCCTGACCCAATACAAAACCATCGATTCCCTCTGGCCAAAATGGGAATCCCTCTCGCCGCGCGAGCAGGAGGTGACCGCCCTAACCTGCCTCGGCCTGACCAACCGCCAGATCGCCTCGCGCCTTTCCCTCTCGCCCGAGACCATCAAGACCCATGTGCGCAACGTGTTGACGAAGTTCGACGCCGGGGGCAAGCCCGAACTGCGCCAGATCTTGGCGGGCTGGGATTTCAGCGGCTGGATGTAGTTCACCCCGCAGGTTAACCGCCTGCTCCCCCCTTCTTCCCCCCGGCATGGGATGGCCGGTTGCATGCGTTTGACCTATCCTGTGCATCATGAACATCCTTCCCGCCCTTTCACAGGGACGATTATGCCTGGCGCTGATCCCTCCCACCGCGGGCCATGCCTGGTTGATGGAACCTCTGGCGGTCCTCGCGGGACGCGGCGCGCTGCGGGTGATCGACGGAGGCAATCACTTCAATGCCTATCGCCTGGCGAAGGCCATCCGCGCCCTCGGGTTCGACCCCGCGCCGGTCCTGGAACGCGTGTACATCAGCCGTTCGTTCACCTGTCATCAACTTGCCGCCAACCTCGCCCTGCCGCTGCCCGAGGCCTCGCCGCTGATCGTGCTCGACCTGCTGGCGACCTTTCAGGATGAAAACGTATCCCTGCGCGAACGCACTCAATTGTTCGCGACCTGCCTGGCGCGCCTGAAAAAGATCGCCGCTTCCCGCCCGCTCCTGATCACAGCCAAGACCAGCCATACGGAATTCCTCGAGGCGCTGATCGCAAATTCCGATCAGGTGCTGCAAATGGAATACCAGCCCCTGCCGGTCGCCCTGCCGCTTTTTCAGAAGTCCTGACCATGGGCCGCACCGTTCCATCGATCACCCTCGCCTTTTTGGAGGAGCAGGATTCCCTGGCGCGTTTCCGCCGCGCCCTGCGCAGAGCGGATCAACTGTCCCTGGACGATCTCCTGGCCTCGGCGCGCCAGCACCTGGCTCCCGCCGCCCACGCCGCGCATCCCCTGCCGTTCGAAGTCTTTCTGCTGGCCATGCTGGGG
>VGNF01000137.1 GCA_016866195.1 Chloroflexota bacterium
TCGGAGGTCTGTCAGTGCGGGGGAGGATTAGCATCCCCTTTGGGGACTCGGCGTTTGAGCCTCGCGAGGCGGGGAGTTTTGGGTAATTGCCCCCTCCCGCCCTCCCCCAAACGCCGAAGGGCACGGAATTTAGGGAAGGTGAATATAGAGTTGGAATGAATTTTTCTTAATGCCCAAGATGAAATTGTCCTTCCTCCATTTTCGTCCCGCTGTTCTCCGCGAGGCGCAAATAGGGGAATCCGAAGGGGGTAAAATGCCTCGCACGCTAAGAAGTAACCCCAAAACCAAACCTCAAGCCATTGTTCTCCGCAAAGAGTCCACGCCCGCCGAGCGGAATCTTTGGGCAGTCATCCGCAACGACCAGCTGGGAGTTTTTTTTAGAAGACAGCACGCCATTGGCAACTACATCCCCGATTTCGTCTGCATCGAAAAGAAACTCGTCATCGAACTGGATGGGACTGACCGAGGCGGTATCAAGCCGCCATCGGTAGATAGGTGACATGAGTCACCGAGTCAACATTTGGATCAAAAAGAATACGATGAAGACAGAACGAAATACCTGGAATCGATGGGCTACAGGGCGATTCGCTTTTGGAACAATGACGTGATAAAGAATATGGATGGAGTTATACTCGCCATTATTCAGGCATTGGAAGAAGAAAGCTTGAAAGAATAACCTTTGTATCGCCCCACCGCTGGGCCTCTTGTACAGGCGACGAATCATTGTCCTCAGAACATCTTCCATCGTCTGTTGTCCATCGTCCATCGTCAGATCTATGGACTATGACCTACCCATGCAAGTGACCTTCATCAAACCCACCCTCGGCTGCCTGGACCACGGCGAACGCTTCGTGGATGAAGGGCGCATGGAGCCCCTCTCCCTCGGCCTGCTTGCGGGGTTGACGCCGCCGGGCGTGGATTGCCGCCTGTTCGACGACCGCATCGACGTGGTCGATTACGACGAGCCCACGGATCTGGTGGCGATCAACGTCGAGACCTTCACCGCGCGCCGCGCCTACGAGATTGCGGACGAATATCGCGCTCGCGGCGTGCCGGTGGTGATGGGCGGGATGCACGCCTCGCTCCTGCCGCAGGAAGTGGCAGAACACGCGGATTCCGTCTTCACCGGTGACGCCGAATCGCTCTGGGCGCAGGTGGTGCGTGACGCGCACGAGGGACGGTTGAAGCTGCGCTACCACGGCAGCGGTGGAATTCCACAGCCCGGAGCCATGCCGAGACGAGATTTATATGCAGGCAAGCGCTACCTCCCTGTAAGCCTGATCCAGTTCGGGCGCGGCTGCCATTACCGCTGTGAATATTGCGCAGTAAGCGAATATTTCAACCACCTCCATTACACTCGGCCGGTGGATCAGGTGATCGCCGAGATCGCCGCACAGCCGCGGCGGGACCTGTTCTTCGTCGACGACAACTTCGTCGCCGATCCCGAGGCGGCCAAAGAATTGCTGCGTGCGTTGGTTCCCTTAAAAATCCGCTGGGTCTCGCAGGCGAGCGTGGATCACACCCGCGACCCGGAGTTGATGCGCCTGTTCGTCGAGAGCGGCTGCCTTGGCAACGTCATCGGCTACGAAAGCCTGAACGTCCAAAACCTGCGCCAGATGCGCAAGTCCGCCAACCTCGCCGCGTTCGACGGGTATGCCGAAGCCGTTGCGACCCTGCGCGAACATCACTTGCAGACCTGGGCGGCATTTGCCCTCGGGTACGATCACGACACGGTCGAATCGATCCTAGCCACCTGCGAATGGGGCATCACGAACCGCTTCACCTTTGCGGCGTTCAACATCCTGATGCCCTACCCATCCACGCCGTTCTATGAGCGCCTGCAGGCCGAGGGGCGACTGCTCTACGACGGCCGTTGGTGGCTGCACCCGGACTATCGCTTCAATTACGCGGCCTTCCGCCCGGCTCGGATGACCGCCGACGAACTGACCGAGGCCGGCTGGGCATGCAGGAAAAGATGGAGCAGCCACGCCTCGATCCTCCGCCGCGCGCTGGACCTGCAGACCAACCTCGCCACGCCGTTCCGCTTCCTGACGTATGCCGTGTACAATCCCCTCTTTCGACGCGAAGTCTTCAAGCGTCAGGGGATGAGGCTGGGAACGCGATGACCGGGTTCGATTTCAAATGGGCGGTTGCGGAGGACGAGCCGGAGATCCGCGCGCTTGTCGGGTCGGTGGCGATGCCGGGCGCGGTGACGGTACGCTTCGCGCGCGAGCCCGATTACTTTCTCGGCGCCGGCATCATGGGCGACCCGTGCGATGTCATGATTGCACGGCACCAATCCGACGGACGGCTGGCCGGCATCGCCTGCCGCGCGCGGCGGCAGGCATTCTTCAACGGGCAGGAGACGATCATCGGTTATATCGGACAGATACGCGTCGCTCCGGATTTTCGCGGAAACTGGCTTGTGCATCGCGGAGCGAAACCTTTTTTGGAAGGCAGCCCTCCGGGCTTGCTCTACACAGGCGTGATCGCAAGTGAGAATCCACGCGCTCGCGATGTGCTGGTGGGTGCGCGCCTGCCGGGGAATTTGCATGCAGCAAGAGTGTGCGGTTTGACAACCTGTGCCATCCTGCTCCGGCCGCAACGCGCACTTCACAGGCCGGGGTTGGACGTGCAGCCCGGTCGGCTTGAGCTGCTCGAGGAGATCGTTTCCTTTCTGCGCCTGCATGGCCCCAGCCGGCAATTTTTCCCCGCGTACAGGGTGGAGGATTTCAGCGGGGGGAGCGCGCTGCGCGACCTGCAACCACAGGATATCCTGGTCGCCCGGCGCGGAAGCCGCATCGTTGGAGTCATGGCGGTCTGGGACCAATCCAACTACAAGCAGGATATCGTCGATTCCTACGGTCCCGGGCTGCGCCTCCTTCGCCCGTTGTACGATCTGGCCGCGCGCCTGATCGGAGCGAATCCGCTCACGCCGCCTGGTCAGGCCATCCCGCTCGCGTTTGCGGCATGTATCTGCATCAAAGACGATGATCCTACGACGATGCGCGCCCTGCTCTCCGCCGCCATGCAGGAGGCGCAAGCGCGCGGGAAGGCGTTCCTGATGATCGGCATGGCGGATGACGACCCGCTGCTCGCTGTCGCCAGACGACCCCTGCACATCCCGTATCACAGCGAGCTGTATGCGGTTTCGCAATCGAAGGATGCGATCCGTTCCCTGGATGGACGCATCCCCTACATCGAGATCGCGACGTTATGATACCCACGGCCACAAATTCGCATTCCAGCTTTTGAAAAAGCGCAATTTGTGGCCGAGTGCGGTATATAATCCCTCACGACCGAAACATTAAAGGAAAAGATCGATGAAAGGACATGTTCTTACCAGATGGGAGGCGACCTCGCTCATGGTCGGCGCCGGGGTCGGCGCGGGGATCATGGCCGTGCCGTTCCTGGCCGAGCGCGTCGGGTTGATCGGTCTTGCAGTTATCCTGCCGGTCGCCTGGGCGGCAAGTTCGCTGGTCCACCTGATGCTGGCCGAAGTGCTCTTCCGCACCGGGCGGGACCTGCAGGTCGTCGAGCTGATGCAGCTTTACATCCTCAAGGGCCGCTTTGGCCGGGGACTGTTGTGGGCAGTCTTCGTATTCTTGAGCATCGCCTTCCTGGCCAACCTCGCAGCGTATGTCTCCGGCGCGGGGGAGATCTTGGCGGACCTGACGGGGATGGATCGCCGTCCTGCAGAATTGCTCGTTTACGTCATTTCGGCCGGCGTGGTGTTCTATGGCCTCAAGGCGGTGGGTGTTGCCGAAAGGTTTGGAACCTTCGCGCTCGTCGGCCTGGTCACTGCGATCGGCATCGGTGCGATCCCCATCCCCTTCCGCGCGCCCATCGGACCGTCGGGATCTGCCACCCAATGGCTGGCGCTTTACGGCATGGTCATGTACGCGCTGTGGACCTTCTACAGTGTGCCGCAGGTAGTGAAAGGCTTGGGCCCCGATCGAACCGGCGCAGTGCGCGCGATCCTGCTCGGTTTGGGGATCAACGGCCTGCTCACCGCGGTAGTCGCGCTGATCGCATTGGGAATCTCGACCGAGGTCACCGAGGTGGCGATCCTCGGCATCTCGGAACGAATCGGACCCTGGGCCGGATTTATCGGCTCACTTTTCATCCTGTTCGCGTTCGTGACGAGCTACTGGTCGGTCTCGCTGGCGCTGGCCGACATCCTGCACGAACGGACCGGCCTCCCGGATCGTGCCGCGTGGCTGCTGGCCACCCTCCCTTCCTACCTGATTTTGTGGTCCGACGTATGGCAATTCCTCGAATGGCTGCGGCTCGCGGCCGGCGCCACCGCGATCGTCGTCGCCTTGATCACGATTCCCATGTACCTGCAAGCCAAACGAAGCGGTCCGATTCGCGACCCGGGATGGACCCTCGGTCATTGGGGAAGCCCGTTCATGCTCCTGCTCGTGCTGCTCGCCTTGATCTTGATGGCTGTTGGATCCCTGATCTCAATTTGAAACTGATTACCCATCTCGATTCAAGCAGGGTATGTCGAAACAATGAATCGCTTGCTTTCCACCTCCTGCCGTGATTTTCACCCATCATATCTCCGGCTTGAGCCCGGCGAATTGAAGCGCCGGGCCGAAGAGGCTCTCGGAAACCTTACCGACTGCCGCATGTGCCCGCGCGCCTGCGGCGCGGACCGCCTTGCCGGAAAAACCGGCACCTGCAAGATCGGCCGATACGCGCGCGTGAGCAGCTTCTTTCCACACCATGGCGAGGAAGATCCCTTGCGCGGTTGGCGCGGCAGCGGAACGATCTTCTTCGCCCAGTGCAACCTGCGCTGCGTCTTCTGCCAGAACTACGACATCAGCCAGAGCGGGGAGTTTCCTGAAGTCGGGCCGGCGGCTCTGGCGGGGATGATGCTCGAGTTGCAAGCGATGGGATGTCATAACATCAACTTCGTCACCCCTTCGCACGTGGTTCCGCAAATCCTGGAGGCGCTGGGGATCGCCATCGAAGGAGGGCTGCATCTGCCCCTCGTGTACAACACCTCCGCCTACGACTCGCTCGAAACCCTGCACCTGCTGGAGGGTGTGATCGACATCTACATGCCGGATTTCAAGATGTGGGATGAAGAACTCGCGGCAAAATACCTGCTGGCGCGGGACTACCCGGAGACGGCGCGTGCCGCGCTGCGTGAAATGCACCGCCAGGTGGGAGATCTGGAGCTGGACGAGGATGGCATCGCCATGTGCGGCGTGCTCGTCAGGCACCTGGTGATGCCGGGAGGGATCGCCGGAACCCCCTCCGTGGCCGCTTTCCTGGCACATGATTTGTCCTCCGAGACGTATGTGAATCTGATGCGGCAGTACCATCCACAAGGCAGGGTAAATCGCGAAAGGTTCTGCGAGATCAACCGCCGCGTTACACAGCCTGAATTCGAAGAGGCGGAAAAAGCCATGACAGCCGAGGGATTACACCGGTTCGATCGATGAGTCGAAAGAATTGCATGCCGGCCGCGAAGGAAGTTGCGTCCCCTTCGTGATATAATCCCCCAATCACTCCGCGAAATGACAGGTTGTGAACGCCGGTCCTTTTACAGGGCTGGCGTTCTTTCTTTATTCATATGCCGTTGAAGGAGGCAGGAATGGATTTTCAAATCGGAGACCGCGTGGTCCACTGTGCCTACGGACTGGGGCAGGTGCTGGCCATTGAAGAGCGCTCCTACAACAATACCAAGGTCGTGTACTACAGAATCTCGGTGGCGGATCTCACCATTTGGGTGCCGGCGGATGATAACCTGAAGAACCGCCTGCGGCCTCCCACCAGCGCCAGGGAGTTCAGGAAATCGCTTTCCATTTTGGAGGGTCCCGCGCAACCGCTCCCACACGACCGGCGCCAGCGCAATCTGCTGTTGCAGGAGACCCTGAAGGACGGCAGGGTCGAATCGCTGTGCAGGGTAATCCGCGACCTGGGCGCCCATCGAACAGACCGAAATTGGAACGAATACGATCAGGCGCTGATGAAACGCGTACAAAAAGCCCTGATCGGGGAATGGAGCTTCATCCTTTCGATCACTCCATTGGAAGTCGAAGTGGAATTGCGGCGGCTTTTATCCCACCATGCAGGTTGAGGGGAAGATCATGTCTTCAGAAGATAAAACGATCATACTGCGCGTTGTCGAGAATTTCTTTCGTACAGGCAACATAAATGATGCACAAGTCCAGGTGAAAAACCTGCCAAAGGGCACCAGCACGTACGTCGAACAAATCGGGGAGGACGGCCGCTCGATCATGCTGGATGAATACCGCGTGGGCGGAAGGACCATCCGGGCGGGTTACAGCGCACGCAGCCATACGGTTTATTTAAGCCCCATGTATGATTGACCGCGGCCCGCCGCCTGTCCTTCCGTTCCCGGGGGTTATAATTCACGGGTCTGAATGGCCTCACGGATTTCATCTATTGTTTATCGCATTTCAACGGGACGTGCAACACTCGCCGGGCTGTTGCTCTTCCTGTACTTCCTGATCGGCGTATTGCCGGCTCAATCCACGCGAACGGGTGCCGCGGCGGGTGCGACCGGTTCGCCGGATACCTCCTTCCTGTATTCAACAGAAGACCTGTACCGAATGGCCGAGACCTATGGAGAGGCGGGGCGATCTGCATACGTGCGCGCCCGATACACATTCGACATGATCTGGCCGCTGGTGTATTTGTTTTTCCTGGCCACATCCATCAGCTGGTCGCTCGCGCGCGCTCTGCCCGAGGGAAATCGCTGGCGGACTCTAAATCTCTTCCCGTTCCCGGGCTGGCTGCTCGACATGCTCGAGAACCTGGGGAGTTCTATCGTAATGATCAATTATCCATCCCGCACAGCGGTCCTCGATTTGCTGACTCCCGCCTTCACAACCCTGAAGTGGCTCTTCGTGAGCGGAAGTTTCCTGATCCTGGTGGCGGCCTTCGCCGCCGCCATGTGGAAGGGAACCCGATCGCGAGGGTGATCATCCACCCATCAACGAGGAATTCATGAAGTACATACGCCGTTCTCCCTGGGTCTTCCTTCCTGCCGTCATACTTTCCTGTTCCCTCTTCGCGCCAAACCCGCAACCGACTGAGCCGGCGGAGGAGCCATTCTTTGGCCCAACCGCCGGCCCGCTCACGTTCGAGCCCGAGGTCCTGCCGACCGCTCAAAGCGGCGAGGCCTATGAGGTTGAGATCCGGGTATTTCAGAACGTTACGCCAGTAGGCGATTTTTTTGTATCCGCCGGCAACCTGCCCGCGGGTCTCGAGTTGACGTTTCTGGACGGTGAGGATGCCGCAGTCATCAGCGGGATTCCTCAGGAAAGCGGTTCCTTCAACTTCACCCTTACGGTTTGGTGTTTCGGAACCCAGGTCAGCGGGCAGGAGGGCGAAAAGGAATATCTACTGGTCGTCAACTAATGGGATGTGCGTGACAACCTTGCAAAAGCCACCCCGGGAGGTCGCATGGATGATTCATCAAAACACGTGGTAATCACCGGCTCCACGCGCGGTATCGGGTACGGACTGGCGGAAGCCTTCCTTGCCCTGGGAGGCACGCTCACCATCAGCGGGCGCGGGGAGACAAGTACTCACCAGGCGGCAGCAAAATTGGCGGAACGTTTCGGGACGCAACGGGTGATCAGCGTCCCTTGCGATGTGAATGATCCCGCCGCGGTACAGGAGTTGTGGGATGCTTCTGAAAAGCGATTCAACAAGGTCGATATTTGGATCAACAACGCCGGCTGGAGCGGGGAGCAGGGCATGGTTTGGGAGCGGCCATCCGCGGAGGTCGATTCGATCGTTTCCACCAATATCACCGGATCGATCTATGGAGCTCAAACCGCCATGCGCGGCATGCTGAAGCAGGGCTTCGGCGCGATCTACAACATGCAGGGCATGGGAGCGGACGGCAGGAAGCACGCCGGGCTGACCGTCTACGGAACCACGAAATACGCAGTTCATTATTTCACCCAAAGTCTCGCCCTGGAGGCAAAGGGTACACCGGTCGTGATCGGCGGATTGCGCCCCGGGATGATCGTTACGGATATGATCTTCGAACGCTACAAGGATCGGCCCGCGGACTGGGAGCGTGCAAAGCCCATCTTCAACATCATCGCCGAACGGGTCGAAACCGTTGCGCCCTGGCTGGCAGGGCGCATGCTGACAAACAAACGCAACGGCGCGATCCTGTCCTATTCCTCGAGCCCGAAGCTGTTGTGGAGGTTCATATCCCAGCCCTTTGTTCGCCGGGACCTGTTCTCGTAAATTCGGAAGTGATCGGGGGATGGGACACGGCCTGCCATTGCGATCGGAAATCATTCATTTGCAGTGAAAACCATGTCTAATAACGCAAACCCGGAGGATACTCCAGAAGCATTGGTCGTGAGCCTGGTGGGGATCATCCTTGTCCTGGCAATTGCGGGGGTTGCGTATTACCTGATCGCTACGTCGGCGCCACGCGAATTCAACGATTTCAATCTTCCGCTTGTCAATTGCATAGGAATATATGGGCTGTTCTTCTTCTTATATGGTCTCGTGGGTGTGATTCAGGGGAAAATCGTTGTCGGGTGGGGAACCATGCGGCAGGTTCAGACCACCCTGGGTGACACGATGCTACTTTGCATTCAGACCTAGGCAAGCGGTCCGTGGAACATTTTCACCAGAATTGGTACGGCACCCTTGACCGCGCGGGCGCGGTGGCTGAGGTTGTTTTTTTGTTCCAGGTCGAGTTCGGCCATGGTCTTGCCGATTTCGCGAAAGAGGAAGATGGGATCGTACCCAAAGCCGCTGCTGCCGCGCTCTTCGGGGATGATCTCTCCTGGGCACTCCCCATCAGAAAATTGAATCTCTCCCGAGGGTTGTGCGATCGCGATCGTCGCGTGGAAATGTGCCGTCCATGGTCGGGGGAGATCGCTCAGGTTATCCAGGAGATATCTACGCCGGTCGGAGTCGGTCGCACCGGGTATCGGCAGATAACGCGCGGAATGTAACCCGGGAGCTCCTCCAAGGGCGTCGACCTCCAGGCCGGAGTCGTCTGCCAGGGAAACCAGGCCGCTGGCCCTGGCAAACGCAAGCGCCTTGCGGGAGGCATTCTCCGCATAGGTCGAGCCATCCTCCTTCACATCAAGGTTGAGACCGATATCAGCCGGAGTCAGAAGTGTAACGTCCACACTTTTCAAGAGACAATTCAATTCCAGGACTTTGCCTTTGTTGTTCGTGGCAATCAGCAGTTTATTGCGCGTTTGAGCGTTCATGAATCCGTTCGATAGCCCAGTGGGCGTGCTCTCCCAGAAAAGGTTCCTGTTGGGAGATTTCTTCGAGCGATGGTATGTCGGTCTCGTCGCCGGTGTTCCCCGTCACCACACAAAGGTTTCGGAGAAAGCCGGCTCGCTTTGCGCGCTTGACCGGGGTGCGGTGGAAGCGCGAACGGAATTCCTGTTGAGTGAGCCGCAAGTCCGAGGTCCGAAGCGGAAGCGGGATGAGCAGCTCGAAGGCCGGGTCTGCTGAGGGAGCCCC
>VGNF01000138.1 GCA_016866195.1 Chloroflexota bacterium
TTCCGGCAAGATCAGGGTGACGATTCCACCGCCTCCTCCAGAACTGGGGGCAGGTCCGCCGCAAGCCGCAAGGAGGACTCCCGCAAGGGCAAACAGTGTGAACATTTTTCTTCTCATTCTCTTCTCCTTTGAATGGTTGGACGGGAGGATGCCCGCCTCATTTCTCGCTGTGGATGACATATGGATCGAAGGCATCCCGCAAGCCATCGCCGATGTAATTGATCGCCATCACGGTGATGAAGATCATCAGACCGGGGAAGAATCCCAGCCAGGGTGCCCGGAATACCTGGTTTTGCGCGGTGGAGAGGATGCTCCCCCAGGTGGGCGTGGGAGGCTGCACCCCGAAGCCCAGGTAGCTCAGGCCGGATTCCGTGATGATTGCGTAGGCCATCTGCAACGTCCCGCTGACCAGGATCGGCCCGATGCAGTTGGGCAGGATATGACGGGTGATGATGCGGGAATCGCTCCCCCCAAGGGCGCGGGTGGCTGCGACGAATTCCTTTTCCCTCAGCACGAGAAACAGGCTGCGCACCAGGCGGGCCGGCCACATCCACGACAGAGCCCCGATGATCAGGATCACGATCAGGACGCTGTTCTTCATCCACGGGAGGGGTTGCTCACGCAGCAGGGCTCCAAGCAGGATAAGAACGAAGATCGTGGGAAAGGTCAGGAATGCATCGGTGATGCGCATCAGGACCGAATCGGTCCAGCCGCCAAAGTATCCTGCGAGGGCTCCCACGAGGATGCCGACGGAGATGGACAGCACCGTGGAGAGCAGGCCGACGGAGAGGGAAACCCGTCCACCGTAAAGTATACGAGAAAATACATCCCTTCCCAGCTCATCGGTACCAAAAAAGTGTGCCACATTCGGCTTCTGAAAACTGTTGACCGGTTCCTGATCGGTGGGACTGTAGGGATTGAGCGGGGCAAGGATCGACGCCAGGACGAGGATCGCCAGCACGGAGATCGCGATGCCTGCCAGGCGGTGTTTGAAGAAGCGGCGGGCGATCAGCCGACCCATGCCTTCCACGCGACGAGCGTTCGGGAGGCTGCTACTCATATTTGACCTTGGGGTCGAGCCAACCATAGGCGAGATCCGCCAGGATGTTGCACAGGATGATCAGAGTCGCGGTGATCATGACCACGCCGAGCAGGACGGGATAGTCCCGGCCCTTTGCCGCATCCCAAAACAGGCGTCCCATGCCTGGCCAGGAGAAGATGGATTCCACGAATAATGCCCCCGCGAAGAGACTGGGCAGGTCGAGGGCGATCAAGGTCACCAGCGGAAGGATGGCGTTGCGCAGGGCGTGCTTGTAGTACACCCTCCGGTCCATTACTCCCTTGGCGCGCGCGGTTCGAACGTAATCCTCATGCAGCACGTCCAGCATGCTCGATCGCAGGAAACGCGAGTACCAGGCGATCCACCCGAGGCTCAACGCCGAGACAGGCAGGACGAGATGCCAGAGGAAATCCAGTATGTCGCCGCTTTTCCCTTGTGAATTCATCCCACCCACTGGGAAAAGATGACTACCGGTGAATGGATTTTTCAGCAGGACATAGAAGATCACGATCAGGCCGAGGCCGAGCCAGTAGACCGGTATGGATTGTCCGATGAAAGTGATCGTGGTCATGAGGTAGTCGAAGACCGAGTAGGGTTTACGCGCCGACCACACCCCGATCGGGATTGCGATTAGCAGGGTGATCAGGAACGCAGCGCCGACCAGCAGCAGCGTATTCGGGATGCGCTCGCGAATCATTTCCGCCACTGGTCGGTGAAATTTAATCGAATTTCCCATGTTTCCGGAGAGCATATTGCCCAGCCAGCGGCCATATTGCACGGGAAGCGGGTCGTTCAGACCGAGTTTTTCCTCAAGCGCCTCGATCTGTTCCAGGCTGATGTTCGGATTCCGGCGCGCGGCCGTCAGCGGGCCGCCCGGTTTGGCCCTCACCATGAAGAAAAGCAGAACACTGATGATCAACAGGATTGGTACGGATTGCAGGACGCGGCGGAGGGCGTAGGTTCTCATCCCTTCATGCCTCGAAGACGACTTTACCGTCCACGATGGTCATCACCGCATGCGCCTTCAGGATCTCCCCCGGATCAAGGCGAAAGAGATCGTGTGAAAAGATTACCAGGTCTGCGATGTAGCCTTCCTTGATTCGACCCTTTTCCTTTTCCTTGAATTCGGCATACGCGGCATCACGCGTATACCCGAGGATCACCTCCTCGAGCGTCAGGCGCTGATCCGGATCCGAAGGGGACCATTGTTCCCGGTTGAGGGCAACGTGCATATTGATCATCGGATCGAAGGGAGCGACGGTCCAGTCGCTGCCCAGGGTAAGGTGCGCCCCGGCATTCTTGATATCGCGCCAGGCAAAGGAAAGCGGCCAGCGTTTTTCCCCCACTCGCGCCGGCCAGATGTCGCCCTCCCCCAGGCTAAATGGCGCGTGGCTGGTCTGCATCGAGGCGATTACCCCCAGTTCCTTGAAGCGCGGCAGGTCGTCGGGATGGATGACCTCGATGTGTTCCACACGATGCCGGCTGTCGCGCTTGCCGTTCACCTTTTGAACCTGCTCGTACCCATCCAGCGTGCGTCGGACGGCGCCATCCCCGCAGCAGTGCACAAAGATCTGCAGGCCAAGCCTGTCACAGGCGGCAGCCATGCGCGCAAAGTGTTCGGCGGAATAAATCCCTTCCTGTTTTGCCTCGGGATTGTCTGCGTAGGGATCGAGCGTGAGCGCCGTGTAGGATTCCCAGACTCCGTCCATGAAGAATTTCGCCGCGCCTCCACGCGCAAATTCGCCCTGGACCTTTGCCATCGCCGCGGCTTCGGAGAGTTGCTCTTCCGTGGTTTCCGGTTTCACCCAATAGGGCGTGTACACGCGCAGGGTCAATTCGCCCGTATCCTCCAGGGCTGCATAGGTCATCAACTCCTGCAAGTCTCCGTTCATATTGTGGACACTCGTCACGCCGGTGGCGTTGATGCGTTTGACCGCCATTTTCAGCAGTTCGCGCTTACGCGCATCGTCGGGTTCGGGGATCAAGTCCGCAACCAAACCCATGGCAGTCTCGCGTAATTCCCCGTTGGCCAGGCCCTTTTCATCTCGTACGATCACGCCGACCCCGGGAGCTTCCCGTCCGGGTTGGAGGATGCCTGCCATTTCGAGAGCCTTGGTGTTTGCCCACGATGTGTGACCATCGTAAGCGTTGATGTAGACCGGCCGGTCTGGAACGATTGCGTCCAATTCCTGGCGCGTGGAAATGATCCCGTATTTGATGCCGCGTCCATCCACCCATTGGCTGGTTTTATTTTCAGCCGCGAAAGATTGCAGGATCTGCCGCACGTCCTCTCCGGTTTTCGCATTGTACAATTGGGCGCTGCCCATCCAGACGGATCCCCACAGCAGATGAAAGTGCGAATCGATGAATCCGGCTGTGACCGTACACCCGCGAGCATCGACCACACGTGAGCCTTCTCCTTGATAGGCCATAACATCCGGAACCGTCCCGACATGGAGGATGCGGTTCCCTCTTATAGCAACCGCTTCGGCATGTGGCTGACCTTCGTCACTTGTGAAGACGCGACCGTTCGTGAGAATTAAATCTGCTTTGGGGGTCATGGCTCTCTCCGACCTGTAAAAGGAATTGGCACAATCTTATTGAAAATCATGGTGAAGGTCAAGGGAGGATTTCCAGAGGAGACTGGATTTATGGATCGTTTATAATCAGCGGATCATGGCGCGGAAAAAAGTCGTTGTGGCAATGTCTGGAGGAGTGGATTCCTCCGTGGCGGCAGCCCTGTTGAAGCAACAGGGGTTTGAGGTCATCGGGATGATGTTGCGGTTGTGGTCCGAACCCGGCCGTCAGGATTCCAACCGCTGCTGTACGCCGGACTCGATGGCGCAGGCGCGCCGCGTCGCAGCCATTCTGGATATTCCCTTTTATGTGATCGATGCCAAAGACTTCTTCCGCGCCAAGGTGGTTCAATATTTCCTGGATGGGTATGCGCGTGGGGAGACTCCCAATCCTTGCCTGGTCTGCAACCGCCAGATCCGCTGGGGATTTTTGCTCGACCATGCACTGACTTTTGGGGCTGAGTTTATGGCAACGGGACATTACGTTCGGCGCGGGGAGGCTCCCGATGGGAGCATTGAACTGTTGCGCGCGGTCGATCGAACCAAGGATCAATCCTACGTGTTGCATGTGTTAAATCAGGATCAGCTCAAGCATGCGCTTTTCCCGGTGGGGGATTACGACAAGGTCACGATTCGCCGCCTTGCCGGGGAGTTCTGCCTTCCAACCGCTTCGCGCGTGGATTCACAGGATTTGTGCTTTCTGGCAGGCGATGATTACCGAAATTTCCTGCGGCGGAATGCGCCTGAAATGCTCGTGCCCGGCCCCATCCTTTCGAAGGATGGCCGGCCGCTTGGAAACCACAGCGGGTTGGCGAATTACACCATCGGGCAGCGTAAGGGATTGGGACTTGCGTCGCCGACACCGTACTATGTCGTATCGAAGCGAATAATGGACAATACTCTCGTCGTCGGCGGGCAGGAGGACCTGGCCTTTGAAGAAATCACTGTATGTGAGGTAAATTGGATTTCCGGCCAGACTCCTGCAAGGGTGTTTCGCGGTCGAATCAAAGTGCGGTATACGGCGAAGGAAGTCGAAGGGACGATCACACCCTGGGATGAGGCGCGCGTTCGGATTCGGTTTGATACGGCTGTTCGTGATGCCACACCCGGCCAGGCAGCGGTGTTCTATGAGGGGGATGTGATGGTTGGAGGGGGGATTATCCAGCCATAACTTTCGCACAGCCTTTCTTGATCATTCAAAGGAAAAATACTCACAGGTAAATTATGACGACTCCTAATCTTCTCCTCGCTCTGGTCATTTCACTCTTGTATGGATCGGTTTACCATTTCCTTCGCGGGGGAGGAGGCTGGAGATTCCTGATCTACCTGGGTGCGAGCATTCTTGGCTTTTTCACCGGCCACCTCTTCAGCATCTGGCAGGGGTGGCAAATCTTTATGGTTGGTTCCATCAATCTCGGAATGGGGACCCTGGGCAGCCTGGTATTCCTGGTCGCGTCCGAATGGTTAAGCCGCATTGAAGTGAACCGCGAAAGCAGAGTATAATCACCCGCCGTTGTAAATTTCCTCTGAAAGTGAGTTGATTCAATGCAGTATGTAGCCTTTCTTGTGGACTTGTTCGTGCACCTCGATGAGCACCTGGCTGCGATCATATCTCAATACGGTGCCTGGACCTATGGAATTCTGTTCGCGGTGATCTTCCTGGAAACCGGATTTGTGGTCACTCCCTTTTTGCCGGGGGATTCGCTGCTGTTTGCTGCCGGCACGTTCGCGGCACTGGGATCTTTAAACGTCTGGTATCTGGCGGGCCTGTTGATGGTCGCTGCGATCCTTGGGGATACCGTGAATTATTCGATCGGTCATTATCTGGGGGAGCGTGCCTACAGCATCAAGTGGATCAAGAAGGAATACCTCGACCAGACCCACGCTTTCTTCGAAAAGCACGGCGGCAAGACGATCTTCCTCGCCCGCTTCGTTCCCATCGTGCGCACGTTCGCACCCTTCGTCGCCGGAATCGGAAAGATGTCGTACGGCTATTTCATCTCCTATAATTTCATCGGCGGAATCGTCTGGGTGGTGCTCTTCACGTTTGCGGGCTATTTCTTTGGCAATATCCCGTTTGTCAAGAAGAACTTCGAGTATGTCATCATCGCCATCATCTTCATCTCGATCCTGCCCATGGTGTTCGAATGGTGGAAGGCACGTTCGGAAAAGAAGCGTGCCGCGAAAGCTCAGGCTGGGTGAAGACCCAGCCTTTTTTTATGAAATGGATCACCCTGCTCTTCACCCTGTTCATTCTGGCGGTCATCCTGCTGGCGGACCTTGGCATGCTTCCGAAGTACCTGCACGCCCTGTATGACTTCCCCTATGGGGACAAATTCGGGCACCTGATCCTGTATGGATTGTTGGATTTCCTACTCACTTTGACCTTTCTCCGTTTAAACCCAAATCGGAATCCGAAGATCTATGCCTTCCGGCTTGGCTTGATACTGGCGGTTCTTATCGGGCTAGAGGAGTTTTCGCAAAGCTATCTCGCCTCGCGCACGTCAGATTGGATCGATCTGTTGGCGAGTTACTTGGGCTTAATCCTTGGCGGGTTATCTGCTATTTATGTGAAAAAGTTGTAAGTGTCGGTCGAACTGCCAGCGTATGCCACGCAGTGGTATCCGACCTACTAGGCGGAGATAATCGAGCGGGCGGTCCCCACATTGATTTTGATGTAGGTCTCCGTATAGTTGTTGAGACCGGCGAACATATCTCGTAGTTATTCTTTTATGAAGTGAGGAGGATTGCCATTAATAGCCCATTCAGCAAAAGTTTCAACATTGGGAATAAAACCCTGTGGATTTTGATTCGGCTCCTCAATTACTGCAACAAAATTATACAATAACATCTCCCATAGATTAACTCCGGTTAATTCTCGGTTAGATGCAATTTCGCATATTACCCTGCCGACTTGATCCAAATAGACTCGCGAATGGAATATCCTGCCATTTGGATGTTTCCATTCGGAAAATCCGTTCTCCGCAAATGGTGTGACATAATTAAAGTTCTTGATGATCGTAATTATTTCGGTATCGACGTTGAGATCCAAGTCAAAGGATCCCATTGGGGTATCAAAGTGGATAATGAGTGGGTTATGATCGTTCTTGAGCCTCTCAAGTAAATCTCCTCCGTTTAATCCTGTACGTGCTTGAAGTCGTGTATATAAATACGAAGTAAGATTGTATCCATTTTCGAGTGTTACATTTGGAGTGTGGTAATAAGAGCCAATAATATTTGAAGCAGTTAGATTATCGCTATAAAAAGCATTAGACATAATCCCATCAAAATATCCCCAATCATTATTCTGTTGCGTCAAGTCTAAAAGAGGTACATCTACTCCGTTTCTTAACAACGAAAACACCCATCCGCTGTATTCCACCTCTCCGTTCTGGTTTTTTATCTCCATCCAGCGAAAAAGTTTCCCTTCCACTTCTTTGTAAAATCCCTGTGCATCCTTGCCCGTTGCCTCCGCATTCGGTGCCCCGGCGAGGGGGTTTTCGGTGGGAGCGCCGGTGGGAGTAATAGTAGAGACTTCCGCAGTCTCGCCGTTTGTTGGCGCTTCGGAAGTCTGCTGTATGGGCGCGGCTGTAAACTCCGCCGGCTGGCAGGCGGTGAGAAAGAGTGCGATAAGGAGAAACCATATTGGTGATCGTTTCATTTTGTCCCCTGCCTATTTGTTGTTCATGGAAAATAGCGGTAAATCTCTTTGCGGTTCAGTACGCGAACAAAGATGACCTGTCCCTTCAGAATCTCTATTCCGATTCTGTAATTCTCAACTCTAATTCGGAAGTATGTATCGAAGCCCTCGAGTTTCCTCAATCTCGGAAGGTCACTAGGCGAAGCTGCAGCCTCAACCTCTTCAATTGCCTTGTTGATTTGGTCTAGAATGTGTTTGTCTTTTATTTTCTTCAGGTCGCGGCTGAAACTGCGTTCAAAGAGGATTTGCATCGCCTACCCCTTAAGCAGTGCATCAATCTCTTTCCGGCTTACGTAATCACTCTGGCGTCCTTCACGGATGGCATTAGCCAGCCCAATATCCTCCAAGGCTTCCATGACGATAGTGGATAACAGGTCCTGCCTTTCCTCAAGGATTTCTGTAAGGGCTTCTTTGAGTAAACTTTTGAATTGATTTTCATCCAGGGTCACCGTGGTCATGGAGACCTCCTTTATGTCTTGTCATTAAGGGATGCGACGTTCTTTCTTTGGATAAAAGTATATCACCGGACCTGTGATATTAATATGGCCCGCACCTCCTGTCGCTAAAGCAACACCCTCCCCTAGTCCATTTGCGGTCTTGGGAAGGGAAGATTTTCGCGTAGGTCACGTTTGCTGACCTATCCATCATTTATCACTTCAGGGTGTCAACACCAAATGTCCTTCAGCGTCCTTGATGATAGACTCCTGCTCCCACCACATCGGATAATAATCCACGGCTGCCCATAGCGCGGCCATGTCTTCGTAATGTTCATGGTAGGCATGGCCGGATTGTCCGGTGGTGTGCACGGTCATCGAGTTGTTCAGGTCGCCCAAATCCACGATCATGCGCATGGATGGCAGCCAGTCCACCTCGAAGGAGACCCCGATATCCCAGCCTGTGGCGTTGACGATGCTTTTTCCGCCGCCGGTTTCGAACGGACCGCGGTTGAACAAATCTTCGATCAGACCCACGCCGGATTCGCCCAATGTGCTGTTGCGGAAAGTAGCGGTATGCAGTTCCCCCCAGGCAGGCCAATCGGCCGGGTCCGTCCCATGCTCCTTTTCCAATTGACCCACAGTCTCATTCAGTGAGGCAATGTACATATCGTCACGGGTTTCAACCACATCGGGTGTGTTCATATCGTCCCAGAAATAATTTTCGGGATCCTCAACCAGAATGCGCAGGGTTTCGAAATTCCTGTCCCCTCCGTCTGCCTGATATCGTTCGGGCAGGTCGTCATTCAGAGTGTTCTGCACCAGGTTCCACCAAAACATTTGGTAGACGGCGGCGGCTTTCGAGTCGGCGGAGTTTTGATAATCCCAATTTTCCATTAGATCCTGGGCATATGCCTGGTTGGGAGTGCCGGCCTGGAAGTCGATCTTCTCCCAGACAGGCAACAATGCCATTGCCCCAAGATCCTTCCCATCGCCCTGCATGGTCTGGATGTAGAGAATGTCTATTTTGCCGGGAGCAGCTTCGATCAATTCCGTGATACGTTCGGCGCGATAGCCGTAATCCCAATCCGCGGTGATCAAGTGTGGATAATCGAGAGGCGGAACGCGGTTGTTCGCCGTGACAATGTATCCCTCCTCCGGATTGAGGGAATAGGGTTGGTCCTCGAAGGGAATAAATCCCGCCCATTCGTACTCATCCGTCCAGCCTGGTACCGGCAGGGTGCCATCACCGTTCCTGCGAATCGGGATGTCACCGGGCATCTGGTAACCGATATTCCCATCCACATCCGCATACAGCAGGTTTTGGGCGGGCACGTGGAAGTTTCTGGCGGCCGCGCGAAAATCCTCCCAGTCTTCGGAGTTATTAAAGCCCCAGATCGCCTCAAAGGGAGTGGAAGGGGTCAACGCAGTCCATGCCAGTGAGATAACATATTCTTCCGGCAGTTCGATGCCGGCGCGGTCCTTGAAGGCTTCGAATTCTGGATCGTCCGGATCGCCCATGTCTTTAAGCGGACCGTAATCAGTGGAGATGACCGGTCCGTGCCGTGTACTGCGAATCGTGACCGTAACCGGTTCCCCTCCGGCGACCTGGATCACCTCCGCGCGCGTTTCGAAATCGACCCATTTCCCGTTGACTTCGTACTGGTCCGGATTTTCAGGATTGACCCGCTCGATAAAAAGGT
>VGNF01000139.1 GCA_016866195.1 Chloroflexota bacterium
GGGGGACATGACTCCCGAAATGATTGACCGCGCCAGGTCCAGCGCGACGCGGCTCGACCTCCACAACGTGGAATTTCGTCAGGGTTATCTCGAGGATTTACCCGTCGAGTCGAATAGCGTGGACATCGTCATCTCGAACTGCGTCATCAACCTCTCGCCTGAAAAAGCCAAAGTGTTTGCGGAAGCCTTCCGCGTGCTGAAACCTGGCGGGAAATTCGCGGTGTCGGATATCGTAACCGATGGGCCGCTTCCCGAAGCGGTGAAGCACAGCCTGAGCGCCTGGGCGGGATGCGTCGCGGGAGCGGTCGAGGCGAAGGATTATATTGGCATGATGAAAGCGACCGGCTTCACGGATGTCGAGGTCAAGCCCGTGTTCTTCGATAAGGAGACCGTTGACGGCGCGCTGGATGAAATGAAACTGGATGTGAACGAATATCCGCGCGAAGCGGTTTATCAGGCAGTGTATAGCGCGAAGATCACAGCATATAAACCTGTGTAGTTAGAAAAATCCCGATCCCGCCGGCGTCCCTGCCGCCTTTCTCGGCGGCAGGGAGCGGTAGATTATTTCGGAAGGAGAATACAATGACCCTCGGAAAACTCGTCATAATCCTCGCTCATGCGTTCATTGGCTGGGCGCTGTGCGCCGCGACGATGGGGATCGGCATGGCGATTCTACCCATGCAATCGGCATTGATCGTCCACGCCATCGGCGCTCCCATTTTCTTTGGAGCCATTTCGCTGGTTTATTTCCGCAAATTCAACGACGCCACGCCCATGCAAACCGCGTTGATTTTCGTCGGTTTTGTGATCCTTGTTGATTTCTTTGTTGTGGCGCTCCTAATCAACAGGAGCCTGGAAATGTTCGCCAGCCTGCTGGGAACCTGGATCCCCTTTGCGCTGATCTTCGCCTCAACCTACTTGACGGGAGTGTACAAAATGAAGACCCCCGACCCAAAGCGGGCATAGGCGAAGGCGCGTGCGCAACCAGCTGAGTACAGTGCAAAGAAATCGGCGCATTATCCAGCTTGACCGAGAAGGTGCCAGGAAAGTGGCGACGGAATACCGCCGTCACTTTTTTTAAGTCCTTATCATCCTGTTCCTCTTGACAGGTCAATCGTTTGCGGGTAAAAACATACCGACTGGTCGGTTTTTATGGTATCACCTCTCCCTTCGGGAGAGGCAGGGGTGAGGGCTTATGCAGCAGCGTAGTGAAGAAACTCGGGCCAAGATCATCGACGCGGCGATCAAACTTTTCTCTGCTCACGGCTACAATGCAGCCAGCGTGGATGATATTTGCTCGCAGGCAGGCGTAAGCAAGGGGGCCTTCTATCACCATTTCGACAGCAAACAGGCGCTGTTTCTGGCCTTGCTCGATGGCTGGTTGAAAACCATCGATAACGCTGTTGAAGCCTCCGGTGATTTGTCCGCACCCGAGACATTCATGCAAATGACGAAAACCTTCCCATACTTGTTCCAAACCGCGGGTGAGGGATTGCCGATGTTTCTCGAATTCTGGCTGCAGGCCAGCCGCGATAAAAAAGTCTGGGAGGCCAGCATAGCACCGTACCGCCGATATCACCGGTATTTCACCTCACTTATCAGGAAGGGAGTGAATGAAGGATCCTTCGTGAATGTGAACCCCGAACTCACCTCACGCATGATCCTCTCGACCGCCATGGGGCTGCTGCTGCAAAGCTTGATGGATCCCAAGGGCGCCAAATGGGAAAAAGTGGCGAGGGACAGCACAAACTTGCTTATCAACAATTTATTAAGAGAATGAGGCGATAACAATGTGGTTGGTGACGGGCGGGACAGGACACATTGGGAACGTCCTTATTCGAAAACTTCTGGAACGCGGGGAGAAGGTGAGGGCCATGATCCTGCCTGGAGAGAGCCAGGATCCCATTCACAACCTGGATGTTGAATTAATGGATGGTGATATTCTGAATCTGGATTCGGTCTTTAAATCGCTTCAGGGGATCAAAGGGATATTTCACCTGGCCGGAGTCATATCCATCATGCCTGGGCGAAACCCTCTGGTTCGGAAAGTCAACGTCGAGGGAACCAGGAACATCCTAAAGGCTGCCCGCGAGATGGAAAAAAGCCGATTTATCTACACCTCTTCGATTCATGCTATCCGACGAGTGGAGGAAGGCATTATCGACGAAAGCCTTCCCTATGACCCGGAGAACCCCTACGGCGCGTACGACCGTTCCAAGGCTGAGGCGACTCTGGAGGTCCTGGAGGCGGCTCAGGATGGACTCGACGCGGTTGTAGCCTGCCCGACCGGCGTGATCGGACCTTTTGATTTTCGCCGTTCGATGATGGGTGCCGTTATTCACGACGCGGCCGCGGCAAAACCCACCCTCTATGTGGATGGTGCCTACGACTTTGTGGACGTGCGCGATGTCGCAGATGGGTTGATCGCAACCGCGGAGAATGGCCGGCGCGGCGAGAGTTACATCCTTTCCGGCCAAAAAATTTCCGTCCGATATTTGCTCGAGACCGTGCGCGAAATCACCGGGCGGAGTTTCCTCCGTTTGCGCATCCCGTTCGACTTTGCAAAATTCGCCGCATGGTTCACGCCCATGTTTTACAGGCTGGCGCAGACCACTCCGCGCTTCACGCCGTACGCCCTCGAAGTGCTCAGGAGCAATTCGAACATCAGTCACGCAAAAGCCACGCGTGAATTGGGTTATCGATCGCGTCCGTTATTTGAAACCATTCACGATGCTGTAAAGTGGTTCCTTGAAATGAAAATCCAATAACCGAATCAACGAGGAAAACATGATAATCGTCACAGATTGCGCTGCGGATATGCCCGCGGAAGAACTCGAAAACCTTGGAATCGTGCAGGCACCGCTCTTTATTCAATTCCCCGAAGGTGAGGTGAATTCCGCAGAAATCACCGCCGATGAGTTCTACGACCGGTTGGAAGCCATGCGGCCTCTCATTCCAACCACCGCCCAACCCTCGGGCGGGATCTTTGCCGAGATCTATCGGAAACTTGCCCGAAAGGATAAGGAGATCCTGTCCATCCACATTTCCTCCGGACTGAGCGGCACGATCAACTCTGCACGCGATGGTGCGGAGGAGGTGAAGCAGGAAGTCCTTGTCGATCATTGGGATACGCTCACTCTTTCCGGTGGAGAACGATTCCAGGTTCTGGCAGCGGCTTTCGCGTCCAAGGCAGGCTGGGCACTCAATTCGATCAGGGAACGATTGACGAGGATCCGAGAAAGGACCGAAGTGATTTACACCCTCGATACGCTCGAATACCTCGCCCGCGGCGGTCGGATCGGGCGCGTCAAGGCCATCGCTGGAGCACTGCTCAGCCTCAAACCGGTTATCCGTGTGGATACGGATGGGAAATACAGCACGGTCACCACCGGAAGAACGTTAGGCAAATCCATGAGCGCGATTGCCGATCATCTCGCCGGGAAATTCGGCGGCACACCGATGTGGGTCACGGTTTTGCACGGACGGTTTGCAGAGAAGGCAGAGATCCTCACCGGGGAGCTGAAGCAAAAACTGAACATTGCCAAGCTTGAAATGATGCGAATCTCGCCAGTGCTGGGCGTCCACACCGGCCCTGGCATTGTCGGTGCAGCGGCAATCCCGATGGAGTTGATGGCAGATCTTCAGCCGTAGAGGACTGAACGACTCCCCATAGGGGAATTCGATCGGCACCATGGCGGCCTGGTCAACTGGTTGAATCCAACGCTTATCCGGATTACAATTAATTCAGGTCCTGCGGTTTCCCAAATGAAACTGCGGTCCTGGATCCCTATGGATAAGAACCTGGTAAAACAGGACGAAAACGCCCGCACCCGAATCCTGACCGAGGTCAGTCAGCAGATCACGACGGTCCTGGATATTCACGAATTACTGCGGAAGGTTGTGCGGTTAATCCACCAAACCTTTGGGTACTATCACGTTGGCATTGGATTGATCGAAGGCCAGGAAGTTGTGTACCGGGTCGGCGCCGGCGCTTTATGGGACGATCCCGGATTCCAATTCAAACCCGCGCGATTGAGGATTGGTGAGCAGGGAATCACCGGCTGGGTTGCCGAAACCGGCGAACCGGCCCTGGTGCCTGATATTACGCGTGACTCCCGATACGTCTGGATGCAGGGCAGCCTGACCCGCTCGGAATTGACCGTGCCCATCATGGTCAAAGGCAGCATCATCGGTGTCCTCGATGTGCAAAGCGAGAAGACGGGCGATTTTGACCCGACGGACCTGGAATTGATGCAATCGCTCGCCAACCAGACCGGGATCGCCATCGAAAATGCCCGCCTTTTCGGTGAGACTCAGCGACTGCTCAAGGAAACCGAACAGCGCGCCATCGAACTATCGATCATAAACAGCGTGCAGCAGGGACTCGCCTCCAAGCTGGACGTTCAATCCATCTATGACCTGGTTGGGGAAAAGTTTCGAGAGATTTTCGATGCGCAGGTCGTAATGATCTCCACATATGACGATCAGACAGATACGGTCGAGCACCGTTATGCAGTCGAATACGGCAAGCGGGTCTCCTCACCGGGTCCCCACCCGCCGGGTGGATTTCGTTCACAAATCATTCGAACCCGGGAGCCTCTGCTGGTCAATTCGAATGTTGCGGAATTGGCCGCGCGACTGGGTCAACCGACCCTGCCGGGCACGATCACGCCGAAATCCTGGCTGGGTGTGCCGATGATCGTTGATACCCAGGTGACTGGAATCCTGAGCGTACAAAATGTGGAGCGTGAAAATGCATTCACCGAATCCGATATTCACTTGATCCAGACCTTCGCGGCTTCCATGAGCATTGCTCTTGAAAATGCGCGGCTCTATGAACAGGCGCGTCAACTTGCAATCCTCGAGGAACGGCAGAGGCTGGGGAGGGAACTTCACGACTCGGTCACCCAATCGTTGTATGGGATCAATTTGTATGCGGAGGCGGCTGCCGGCCAACTTGCCATAGGCCAGAGCGACCTGCTGCGACAATCCCTGAAGGATATTCAAATGACAGCCCAGGAATCCCTGGCGGACATGCGTTTGTTGATTTACGAACTTCGCCCGCCGGTCCTCGAGCAGGAAGGTTTGGTGAGGGCGATCCAGAACAGGCTTTATTCGGTTGAAAACCGGGCGGGCTTGAAGTTCAGCGTCACGAGCAATCTCGAGGGGAGGCTACCTCCAGCCACCGAAGAGGGATTATACAAGATCGCTCACGAGGCACTGAACAATGTGCTGAAACATGCGAATGCAAAAAATGTCCAGGTAAGCATCAATCGGGACCAGGCTTCCATCATCCTGGAGATCTCTGACGATGGAATCGGCTTCGATCCGGCGGCAGCGATCCAAAAAGGTCGACTGGGAGTGATATCCATGCGAGAGCGCGCGCAATTACAAGGCTGGACTCTTTCGATAGAAAGCGGCTCCAGCGCGGGGACTCGGATTCGAGTGGAGGTGCCTCAATGACCGTTGGGAAGCCAAAGACCGGAACCAGCATTCGCGTGCTGGTGGTTGATGACCATGCCATCATACGCAAAGGGATGCGGGCTGTGCTGGACCTTGTCCCGGACATCGAACTGGTCGGGGAAGCCGAAAATGGGAAACAAGCCATACAAAGGATCCTCGAACTGAAACCGGATGTCATTCTGATGGACTTGATGATGCCTGAAATGGACGGGATTGCCTGCACCCGCGAAGTCAAAGCCCAGATGCCCGCCGCGCGTATCCTGGTGCTGACCAATTTCGCGGGCGAGGATATGATCTTCCCTGCCATCAAAGCCGGTGCGATGGGTTATCACCTGAAGGATTCCAGCCCGGAGGCATTGGTGGACGCGATCCGTCAGGTTTTTCTCGGGGAATCTTCCCTGCACCCTTTGATCGCCAAGAAGGTACTGGATGAATTGCACATCTCCACGGAAAGAAATCACACGAACGATCCGCTCACCCAACGCGAGCTGGAGGGGTTGCGTCTGATCGCACAAGGGCAGGAAAACAAGGAGATCGCGGATCATCTGGTGGTCAGTGAGGCCACGGTCAGAACCCATGTGAGCAATATCCTGGGCAAACTGCATCTGGCCAGCCGCACTCAAGCGGCGCTTTATGCACTCCGGGAGGGTCTGGCATCCCTCGACAAGGAGTAGGGTGTCCTCTCCACATCTTGCGTAGGAAATCCCCCTTCCCATTCGGATAAAGACCGGCCGAATTCGGTCTTTTTGTTTACCGACAAATCCTCTCTTTACGGATGTGGATCTGAGCCTTCCATGCTATGCTGGGGATGAAACGGATGGTTTCTTTCAAGGAAGGCCTAGGTCCCGCGGAACCCCATCCCATCGAAATCGGAGGTACCTATGAACAGCAATCTATACAGTTGGCATGATGAAAGAATGGTCGCCCTCGAGAGGGAGGAATTGCGACGTGAAATCGAGAATATTCGCCTGATTCATGATGCAGGACTCTCGAATCCGGGTTGGATGGAGCGCTTGGCGATTGCGCTTGGCGATATTCTGGTCAAATTCGGTCACAACGTACGGGAACAGTACACCTCTCCGCGTCAGGCCTACCAGGTAACCAGCGGCAAATTCGCCGCCTGAGGCGCAAGCGTGTCAATGGTCAGGGCTTTCTTCCCTCGGTCGAAAGCCCTGACTTTTTTTCAGGCCCTGCATTCATCATGAACCATACATCTTCGATCCCAGCTGCCATCTTGAAAGGAATTCCTGCCTGCATCAGGTTATCCACTCCCCTGCACCAATCGGCCATTCGGGAGGGTCTCTCCTTGAAGACCAGGGTAAATGTGATGATTGTGGAGGACAATTACCGGGCTCGGCCCCCACTGTCCTCTTTCATCCGGTTACAAGCTGGATTGCAGGTGGCGGCCGAAGCGTCTAACGGCGCTGAAGCCATCGATCGCATCAAACACCTTGTTCCGGATGCCATCCTGATGGACGCGCGTATGCCGGTCATGGATGGACTGGAAGCCACGCGAATCATCAAAAAGCGATGGCCCGAGGTAAAAATAATCGTCCTGTCCATGTATTCGCAATATGAGTCTGAGGCTTCCGCGGCCGGTGCGGATGCTTTTCTACGAAAAGGTTGTGAGACAGGTCAAATTGTCTCAACGCTTCAGTCTATCTTCAATTCAGACAAAATGGGGATAGTTCATCTGAAGCCCGAAGCCATTTGTCCCCTGACAATAATCTCCACAAATTGCGTAGTTCCTCTCCAAAACAAGGGATAAAAGATACCTCTCCAGTTGGATGGCAAAGCGACCATCGTTCGCTATACTAAAAGCGAACGATGGTCGCTTTTAAGCTTGTTGACTTTCCATCAGGAGCCACCCATGCCAAAAGGCATCCCCCTCACCGAAGAAGAAGTGGCGAAACGGCGCCATGAGATCTTCCACCAAGTCGCCAGGGTGTTTCTGAAAAAGGGATTTCAGGAGACCTCCATGCGCGAATTAGCAGGGTCAGCCGGGGTGGGAAAATCCACCCTGTACGATTACTTCAGAACCAAGGACGACATCCTGATCTATTTCTTTGAGGACCAGCTCAATGACCTGACCGAGGCTGCCCAAAAGGTCGCGCTCCATAACAGCCCGGCTGACTTTCGTCTGCGCCAGGTAATGAAAGTTCATCTGGAATTTCTGCAGGCAAACAAAAGCTTGTTCATGAAATTGACAACGGAAGCACAGCGGCTCAAACTGGAAAGCCAGAAGCAAATCCAAAAGAAACGCCACGCTTATCAGGATTTACTGCGCGGCCTGATCGAGGAAGGCATTCGGGAAGGAAAATTCCGAAATGTGGATCCCCTGCTGGCGGCGCGCATGCTGATCAACACCATGGCGCCGGTGGTTTTCACCACGCGGCCTACAGGCACAGCCCAGGAAATGCTGGAAGAGACGCTGGACATATTTCTAAAAGGTTTGCAGGCTTGAGGTTTATTCACCGAATGCATTCTGCATGAAAGACTAAACAAAAGTTTGCGGGATCGTCCCAATCGGCGTAGACCGGGAAAGGTCAGGGAGGGGCAGCAAGAAAAAGCAAAAAAGAGATGACCATGACGAAATTTATTCTTACTCTCTCTGATCCGCTTGCCACGCTCGAAACGGTGGGCGGCAAAGGCATTTCGCTGGCGAAGATGATCCGCACGGGATTGCCCGTCCCGGACGGGTTCCATGTCACGACGGAGGCATATCGACGGTTCATCGCGGCGAATGAATTGCAGTCGAAGATCCTGGCCGCTTTGCGCATGGCGGACGCATCGCTTCCCGCGACGCTTGAAGCTGCATCGCGAACGATCCGCGAATTCTTCGCCCACCCCCCAATTCCTGCTGAATTGGGTGATGCCATTGTGGATGCTTACCAGGCTCTTGGAGATCACCATGCAGTGGTCGCTGTCCGCTCTTCTGCGACAGCGGAAGACCTGCCCGAAGCATCCTTCGCCGGCCAGCAGGAAACCTACCTGAACATCCACGGCGTTGACGCGGTGCTCGACTCAGTCAAAAAATGCTGGGCATCGTTGTGGACCGCGCGCGCCATCGCCTATCGCGCACGTCAAAATATCGCACCTGATTCTGTCGCGCTGGCAGTCGTCGTGCAGAGACTGATTTTCGCCGATGCAGCGGGAATTATGTTCACCGCGAATCCCGTCAATGGAAACCGTGATGAGGTCGTCATCAACGCCGCCTGGGGATTGGGCGAAGCGATCGTCTCCGGGGCGGTGACTCCCGATACGATTGCAGTGGAAAAACGAAAGGGCCGGGTGATCCGCCGCGAGACCGCCGAAAAGTCGGTCATGACCGTCCGGACTGAAATAGGAGTCAGGGAGCAACCTATTCCCGATCCAATGAAAAAGAAACCCGTGCTCACCAAGGCACAGGCACGCGATCTATCCCGTTACGGCGCCCGGATCGAATCGCTCTATGGAATGCCGATGGACATCGAATGGACTCTTGCAAACAAGAAAATTGCGATCGTACAGGCGCGTCCCATCACATCCCTGCCAGAGGTGTTGGAATGGAAACTGCCGCACCCGAAAGCGGTGTTGGCGCGCGGCAGTTTCGCCGAGTTCGTACCGGAACCGATTTCGCCGCTGTTTGCCACGCTGGCTGTTCCGATTGCGCGCAAAGCCACGCGAAACTTGATGGCTGAGTTTGGCGTGACGGGCGAAAACAGTTATCTCTTTGAAGTGCTCAATAACTATGTGTATGTCGGCTTCATCTTTACGTCCCGATTGCTCTGGCAGATGAGCAAGGCCTCGTTGCAGATGCTTGGGCCGATTATGAAAACAGCCGCGCAGCGGGCGGTGACGGCGCGCGCAGGGTTCCTGGAGGTGGTGCAAAAATGGCAGGCGTGCGAACCGGCATCACTTTCTCCATCGGAACTTCTAATAGGCGTTCGCGAAATTTTCACTGAGACGGCCAAATATTACAACATGGCACAATCGGGCACCATCCCCACAGCCATGATGCGCGA